>NZ_DAZC01000036.1:21065-39549 GCF_002508845.1 Methanobrevibacter sp. UBA417 | reverse complement strand
TTTTTTGTTTAAAAATTTTTTTCTTAATTAATTTCATAAAACCTATTTTTCGAAGTCTTTGTAAGTTGTTTTATTTCAATTTGATGATTGATTATTATGAATGTTTAAATAAATATACCAATTTTTATTTAGCATATCTTTGTTTTACTCACTTGGTACTTTTAAATTAAAATATTTTAAAAGCTTTACATATATTCAATACATATATTTTTAAAATTACCAGAAAAGTAGTGAAATTAAATTAAAAAAAAGGGATTGCTTAAAAAAAGTAGAAATAAAAAAAAATAATAATTAATTGAAGAAAAATTATGCAGCGTAATCTTCAATATCAATATCAATATTTTTACATATATTATTTAAAGTATCAAATAAAACAGGATCTAATTCCCAACCATTAGCTAAATTACCTTTAACTCTATCAACTTCAAGAGATCCAGGAATAACACCATTATCTGCTCTAATTTCATCTAAAAATTTATCTGTTTCATCGTTAAATTGTTCTTTACCAACAAATTTTTCAGGATCTATAGCTAAGAATAAATCTCCTTTAGTACAATCTTCACTACAAGAAGCGGTTCCTTTAACTCCAGTTCCAATACCTGCACTTACAAGTGCTCCTGTTAAAATTTCAATTAAGAATGCTAACCCGTATCCTTTGAATCCTCCAAATGGTAAGATTGAACCTTCAATTCCTTTTGCTGGGTCAGTGGTTGGGTTTCCATCTTTATCTAAAGCAGTTCCTTCAGGTATGGATTCACCTTTTCTTCTTGCTTCTAAAAGTTTTCCTCTTGCTGCAACACTTGTTGCCATATCAAGAGCAATATATGTGTCTTCATTTGGAATACCGATTGCTATTGGGTTAGTTCCTATTAAAGGTTTTTTACCTCCGAATGGTGCAATTGCAGGTTCGGTGTTTGCTATAACTACTCCTATACATCCTTTTTGTGAAGCTAAATCTGAATAATAACCTGTTACACCGAAATGATTACCATTGTGTGTTCCTACGATTCCTATTCCTACATTTTTAGCTTTTTCAATTGCTAAATCCATAGCTCTTCTTGCTACGTATTGTCCAAAAAGACTATTACCATTGATTAATGCCATAGCTTCTGTTTCTCTTTCAATATCTATGTCACCTTCAAGGTTAATGGTTTTAGCTTTAAATCCTTTAATGTATTGTGAAAATCTTCCTATTCCGTGGGAAGTGAATCCTTTTAAATCTGCATCTACTGTAGCTTGTGCAACTATATCTGCTTGGTTTTCTTGGGTTCCTAATTTAATTAGGATGTCAGTAACTAATTTTTTTTCATTTTTGGCATTAAGCTTCATTTATTATTTCTCCAATTTTATTATTTTTTTTTAGTATTCTATGTTAGTATTTTCGAAGGTTTTTATTTTTATTTTGTCTTCAGATATTACTTTTCCAATTTTGTAGGCTTCTACATCTTTGGATACTTCTTCGATTATTTTATCTGCTTCTTCTTCTTTTGCAATGATTACAAAACCGATTCCCATGTTGAATACTTTGTACATTTCTTTTAATGGTACGTTTTGTTCATATATTAATTTGAATATTTCTTGTGGTTCTGGAAGGTTATTGATTTCGAATCCTATTCCTTTTTTAAGTCTTTGTAGGTTTGTGAATCCTCCACCTGTAATGTGGGCTAATCCGTGGATGTTGAAATCTTTTTTGAATAAATTTACTATTGGTTTTACATATAATTTTGTAGGTGTTAAGAGTTCTTCTCCAACTGTTTTGTTGGTGTTTGGTATTTTATCATCTACTTTTAGCTCTGCATCTTCAAATATTGCTTTTCTTGCTAGGCTTAATCCATTACTGTGTATTCCACTACTTTTTAATCCTATTAATGTATCTCCGATTTCAATATCTTTTCCACTTATTATTTTATCAGTATCTACGAATCCTATTCCTGTTCCTGCTAAATCGAAGTCTTTTATTATTTTTGGTAAGGATGCTGTTTCTCCACCTATTATGGATATGTTGGATTCTTCTGCACCTTTAACTAATCCTTCTGCTATTTCTGATGCGGTTTCGGGGTCTGGGTTTTCTACAGCCAAGTAATCTACTAGTGCTATTGGTTCTGCACCAACACAAAGAATATCGTTAACTACCATAGCAATACAATCTATTCCTACAGTATCGTATTTATTCATCATTTTAGCGACTAATATTTTACTTCCAACACCATCAGTACTCATTGCAATTGCTTTATCACCTAATCTTACTAAAGCTGCAAAGTGTCCACTATCAGTTATTATGTCTCTTAATTCTAATGTTGGTTTTAGTTTTGAAGCTAATGCTTTAACGGTTTCAGCTTCTAAATCTATATTAACACCAGATTCTGAATATGTAACCATTTATTCACCTTTTTAATTATTTTTTTTTAATTATTTATAATTTTTATAACATTTTTTATTTTTGTATTAATTATTATTTATATTTATAAAAAAAAGTTTTAATAATTTAAATAATTTTAGTTTATTCTGTATTTATTTTTTAAAAAAAGTTTTAAAAAAAAATTAGGAAAAAAAATTTTTTTTAATCCTAATTCTTTTATTTTTTTATTGTAATCTTGTTGCTTCAAGATTTAATGGAGTTTTTGTTTCTATTTTATAAGATCTATGAACACTACTTGCAAGGTCCACAGTTTTATATGGGTCTCCGTGACACATTATTATTTTATCTGGTCTTGGATGTATTCTTTTTGCAAATTCCATTAATTGTCTTCTGTTAGAGTGTCCACTGAATCCTTCTACAGTTTTTACTTGCATTCTAACATTGTATACTTGAGTTCTACCTTCATCGTTTTCAAGTGGTATTTCTTTCATTCCTTTTTGGATTCTTCTACCAAGTGATCCTTCAGATTGGTATCCTACAAATACTATAGCGTTTCTTTCATCTTCACTTAACCATTTGAAGTATTGTACACTGTTTCCTCCAGTTAACATACCACTAGTGGATAATATGATACATGGGTCTCCTTCAACAATATCTTTTCTTTCATTAATGTTTTGTACTTTGACAAAGTAATCTGAAACAAATGGGTTTCTACCCATATGGAATATTTGATCTCTTAAGTCTTTACTTAAGTATTCTGGTCTTGCTGTGTGGATTGCTGTTGCTTCCCATATCATTCCATCAATGTAGATTGGTACTTCATCTATCATTCCTTGACGCATGTATTCTTCAAGAACTATCATTAATTCTTGTGCTCTTCCTACTGCAAATACTGGTACTAATACTTTTCCTCCACGATTTAATGTTTGGTAGATGGTTTTCATTAGTTCTTTTTCTGCTTTGTTACGTGATGGTTGAACATCTTCATGTCCACCATAAGTACTTTCCATTACAAGTGATTCACTTCTTGGGAATCTGGTTGTTGCTGGTTCAAGGAGTCTGCTTCTTTCGTATTTGAAATCTCCTGTGTATACCATGTTATGTGCACCGTCTCCTATGTGTAAGTGACTCATTGCTGAACCTAGGATGTGTCCTGCATTATGGAATGTTAATTTTATATCTGTAGTGATATCTGTTACTTCACCATAATCTAAGGTTATACTGTGTTTTAATTCTTTTTGAACATGTTTAACATTGAATGGTAATGGATTATCTTCTCTATGTGCAATATCTATATGATCTAATTGTAGTAAGGTCATTAAGTCTCTTGTTGGTGTTGTGCAGTATACTGGTCCTTCGTATCCATAATGGTAAAGGTATGGTAAGAATCCACAATGATCTAAGTGTGCGTGTGATATAATTACAGCATCTAAATCTTGTATTGAGAATTCTGGAACATTCAAGAATGGGAAAGCTGTTTTTTCATCAGGTCCTGCTACATTCACTCCACAGTCTAAAAGCACTCTACTGTTTGGTGTTTGTAATAACATACAGGATCTTCCAACTTCTTTGAATCCTCCCATACTTGTTAATCTTGCCCAATCATTATCATATTTTACGCTTTGATGAATTCTTGAACCTAATTCTGTTAAGTTTTTCTTTCTTTCTTTACTACTGCTTAATATTGTGTTTCGAACTCTTCCAATTATTTCTGATTTGATTGGTGGTGTTCTTAATATTTTTGGAGCCCATCCTGTTTTACGTACAATATCTCTTGATGTTACTCCATATTTTCCAATTACAAGTCCTGGTTTTTGTGCTTCTATTATTACTTCATTGGTTACATCGTCAAATGAAACATTTGTAATATGTGCATCTTCAGGAACTATTTGGTTTATTGTTTCAATTGTTTTTTCAGGTTCCATTAGTACGCTTTTATCGGAACGTATAATCATCCGTTTTCTTAAGTCTTTGGCTAAGTTTCGAACAAGATCACCATTGTCAGTTATTATTTCCGGATTTTTTGTGTAAATAACAACTTGTGGACCTTCAAATTCGATTTTAGCAACTTGTACCTTTTCTGGTAATCTTTCGTTTATTGTTTTTTTAATATCTTCTAATGATTCTGAAGCCATATAATCACTTCATAAAATAAGTTTTATAGTGTAGATAAGGTATAGAGTATAAATTTTACCCCTATTTTTACTTTAATTAAATTTTAATCTTGTATCATTTTTTTTGTATAGAAAAATTTTAAGGTTTTTTCTAAAAAAAAATTAATTTAATAATTATAATTTATTTAATTAATTCTTATTCTTTTTAATGTAAAAAGGGTGATTTTTATTTTAATTTAATAAAAAAGAGTGGATAAAAAAGATAAAACAATAATATAATCTTTTGGTATTGTTAATCGTGTTATTTTATCACTTTTATTATACTTCTATTTCACACCGTTATATGTAAAAAATAGTTTTTTTAATATAAAAATTTATAAAAATAATCTGTATTTCGAATTATTTTTTATTTTAACTGATTTTTTTTACTTTCTTTTCAACTTCCTTACTATCTAACATTTTATAACCATCTTTAGTGACGGTTGCTACTAAAAATCCATTTCCACTGTAAACATCTCTTTCAGTAGCTGCTTTAATAGCTCTAAGAGCTAATTCTATACCTTGGTTTGTGGTTAATTTTGGAGTGTAACGGTCTTCAAGAACACCGTAAGCAAATGTTGAACCTGAACCAGTTGATATGAAAGTATCTTTAATCATACCACCAGCTGCATCTAATGAGTAAATAGATGCTCCATCTTCATCTACTCCACCAAGTAATATTTGCACATAAGCTGGGGTGGAATGTAAAATGTTTGATGTTACTGCTGCAGCAGCTTCTATATTCATATCTTCTCCGTTTCGTAATTTGTATAATGAAACTTCTGCACTTATAACTTTCATTAAATTTTGAGCATCAGCTACTGATCCTGCAATAGTTGTAGCTATATTATCATCTATTTTAAATATCTTTTCAGCTACTTTGTGAGCTACTAAATTTCCCATACTAGCTCTTCTTTCACTTGCAAAAACAACTCCGTCTTTACAGGTGATTCCGACAGTAGTTGTACCTTTTAAGATTTTTTCATCACTCATTTAAAATACACCTCTGAGTAAAAATTGTTTATTAAATATTTTTTTTATATAAAATTGATTTATTATTTTCTAAAAATTTTATTCTAACTAAAAATTAGTACTTTCATGCTTTTTATAGTTATTGTCTTTAATAAAAATGATGAATTAATTAAAATAAAATTAGAATTAATGTATAAAATATATTTTGAGTTAACTTTAGTTTTATTAAAATCTTAAACATTAACTTAAGATTAGTTTGTAAAATCTAATATATAATAGTTTCTAATTACTTTCTAGATTTAATAATTTATTTATATAAATTTTCATTATAATAAATATATATTGATAAAAAAATTTTTTTTATAGAGGTGTAATGTTTCTTGAAGTATAAAAAAATTGGTAAAATATTAATTTTAGATAAGAATTCACCTACAAGAAAAGAGGATAAGGAGTACTTAGAATCATTACTTAGAAAGTATAATGTTGAATCTATTGTTAAAGTCGAATCTATTTCTGGTCAAATGAGAGAACCTAGCCTAGAAGTTTTAATAGGTGATACAACTGAAACAATTCATAAAGAAAATGGGTGTTATTTTAAACTTGATTTAAGTAAAGTTATGTGGGCTAAAGGGAATAATAATGAACGTTTAAGAATTGCAAAATTAGTTGGTGAGGGTGAAGTTGTTTGTGATATGTTTGCAGGTATAGGTTATTTCACAATACCAATAGCTGTTTTAAGTAAAGCTCAAGAAATTAATGCTATTGAAATTAATCCTAATAGTTACAAGTACTTATTGGAAAATATTAAATTAAATAAAATAAATAGTAAAGCCGGTTACATGAGAGTTAATCCAATTTTAGGAGATTGTGCAAATGAAATTCAAAACTTTAAGGCTGATCGGATTATTATGGGTTATGTTAAAACAACACATCATTATTTAAAACCAGCTATAAATAGTTTGAAAAAAGGAGGAATACTTCATTATCATGAAACAGTTCCTGAAAAATTAATCAACACTCGACCTGTAGAACGTATAAGGGAAATTGCTGGATGTAGGGAAGTTACAGTTTTAAATATTGTTAAAATTAAAAAATATTCTCCAGGTGTTTGGCATATTGTTGTTGATGCAAAAATAGATTAAAAAAAAAAGAAAAGTGTAAATCCATATAAATTCTATTTTTCCATACTTTTTAAAAGATTATTAGCCTTAGCTAAAAGATTATCATTTAAATATTCAGGGTTAATATATTTTTTATAAATTGCTAATCTTTCCTGTAACTGGTAACCTGCATCAAAGGTTAATCTTTCTAATTGATTAAAAGTGGGCCAAGGACTAGTAGGATTTACATAATCATCAGTTAAAGGTGAAACACCACCCCAATCATCAGTTCCGCAAAGTAAAAATATTTGATTAGTTTCAAGATTAAGATTAGGTGGAACTTGTATACTAAGTTCATCCTTAAAAATTATTTTACTTACACAAACTGTTCTAATCATATCTAATAGGGAAGGTTCACTATAATCACACATTTCAATACCTGGACTAGTTGTGAAATTTTGAATAATAATCTCTTGAATATGACCATATTTGTCTTGTAAATCTTTTAATGTAAGTAAAGATTCTGCAATTTCCTCTTTAGTTTCACCAATTCCAATAAGTAATCCAGTAGTGTAAGGAATTTTAAGTTTACCTGCATTTTCTATAGTTTCTAATCTAATTTTAGGATCTTTTCCTGGACTTTTTTCATGTGCAATTGTTTCCATTAAACGAGGGGATGAATTCTCAAGCATCATACCCATTGAAACATTCACTTCTTTTAATTTTTGTAATGTTTCATATGAAAAATTACCAGCATTAGTATGTGGAAGTAAACTTGTTTTATCTAAAGTCATTTTACAGATACTATAAATATAATCTCCCATGTTAGAATAACCTAATTCTTTTAATTTATCCTGTACCGCTTTTTCATTATCTGCATCTTCACCCATTGTAAATAATGCTTCTTTACAATTAAATTTCTCAGCTTCTTTAAGTAATTTTAAAACTTCATCAGGTGTTTTAAGTATTATAGTATCTGGATTTAATGGATCCTTTTTAAATGCACAGTATCCACAATTATTCTTACAAACTTCAGTTAAGGGGATGAAAACATTTTTACTAAAACTAATCTTATTAGTGCTTCTAGTATTTGCAAGCTTCATTAACTCAAGAATATCATTTTCTTTAGTGTTTAAGAGACTTACTATGTCTTTTTTGCTTAAAGTTTTATTTAAAATATTAGGATTTATCATTATAATATAACCCATTCAAAAATTTTTTCATTTAATTTTTAAACAATTTCTGTGTCATCTATTTTTGATAGTACTGTTTCAACATACATTGGACCCATATCATTTTTATCTTTCCAAGTGGTTACTAGTATATCTACTCCAGGGATTGTGAATAATTTCATTTCAACATCAGCACCTAATGCTTCATAATCCTTTTTCATACGATTTAATCCATTAGTATCGGTTCCAGTTGAAATTTCTACTTCAGATCTGATATGTTGATCTGCAGTTACTATGAATTCATTTGCTTTTGCTGAGTTTAATTCAATTTCTTCACCATCGAAGAATTTCATTATTCCATCTAATTTTTCTGGCATTGTTTTATATGAATCTCTTAGTGTGGATTTTCCTCTAACTATTAATAATTCATCACTAACGAATGCTGCTCGTGATCCTTGAAATGCTTTATAATAACCCATTACATCTCCAGCAAGTACTTTTAAATCTATCATATTTTTTCACTTCTAAATTATTTTATTATATTTATATAGTTTTTATAGTATTATAAAGAAAAAGGTTTTATTATATATTTCTTATTTAAAATTTTTAAAAAAAGTTTAAAAAAAATGGAGTACATTTCTTTTTATTAATTATTTGCACTCCATTTATTTTAATATTTATAATTTTTTTTTAGAAGTTTATCTCTTCTTTTAATTCACCCATAGTTGCAATTCTTTCTGCAAAAGCATTGTGTCTATGGATACTTTCTTGATTTACTTGTCTTGCAGTTATTAATGTATCATCATCTAAATATGAGAATTTTTGTAAGATTTTTTCAATCATGTTTCTTACTACATCTTCAACAAAGACAGGTTTTTCATGTGCATTCATTACAACTGCATTTTCATCAGGACGTTTTAAGAGTTCACAGACTGGGGAGCTCATTGATTCTTCAATGAGGTTTATGATTTCTTCCCCTTTAACCATTTGGTTTTCTGGAACTTCTATTAGTACGGTTCCCACTCCTCTTTGGTTGTGTGATGCAAATGTTACGGTATCTAAAACTTTTTGTGTGGTTTCTTCATCTAAGAATTCTAATAGTTTTATTTTATCTGCTTCCATTACAGATTCCTGTGCACAAGGACAAACGGTCATTCCAACTACTTCAGCACCTATACTTTTTCGTATTGTGATTTTACCGTCTTTTGATCGTGTTCCTACAGCTTTTGCTATAAGTTTTGTCATTTCTTGTGTTGGTTTTTCTGTTACTGGAGATTTACGCATCATCATGTAATCGCTTATCATTCTTACTTCTGCTCTTGTAGAGTAAGTATGTTTTTCAAGCATTTTACTAACGATTTCTGCACAAATTGATTCTACTTCGAAATTACTTGTTTCAATGACTTCTTCCATAACTTCACTAATAGCTTCAGGATTTCTTGACATATGAATTCCTTTTTGATCATTTGGAAGATCAACGAAAGCATCAAATGTTGGTAATAATATTATTGGTCTTTTTTTACCTCTATTTAATTTTAAAAGTTTTTTTACACCTGTAACTCCTACTCGACTTAATTCGATAGGAATTCTAGGTGTGTCATCTTGAGTGTCTGGGAAACAAACTACCAAATTCTACACCTCTAATTTTATGTAAAATAATCTTTTCTAAGTGATATTGTATCATATAGATTTTTTTTTAAAGATTATTTTAATTCTTTTTTTTATTTACTTAATTGGTATTCTTTTATATTTATCTATATTTTTTTTATGGTTTGTTTAAATTCTAATTAAATAAATATAAATAATAACTAAAAGTTTTTTAAATTTCTAATTATTATTTATATCGGTTTAAAAAAAAATCATTTTTATAATTCAATGATAAGAATTATATTTAATAAAATATTTTCTAAGGGTGCATTGAATTATTTTTTTCTGATTCTTTTTATAATATATTAGCTGAACCCATATCTTCTTTTACAACATTTAACACTGTTTGTGTGTATGTTCTTTCA
This sequence comes from Methanobrevibacter sp. UBA417, assembly GCF_002508845.1. Classification (NCBI taxonomy): domain Archaea; kingdom Methanobacteriati; phylum Methanobacteriota; class Methanobacteria; order Methanobacteriales; family Methanobacteriaceae; genus Methanobrevibacter; species Methanobrevibacter sp. UBA417. The sequence goes on along the minus strand of NZ_DAZC01000036.1, from coordinate 29,781 downwards.
ATTCCTGGTTCTTTTAACATTTCTTTAATGAAATGATCTAATTCGGAGGTGTCTCGGAATTTTGCAATTAAAAATGCATCATATTCTCCGGTAACATCGTATATAGCAACTACGTTTTTATTGAATGCTGTTTTGTTTTCCCAGTTTTCTAATTTTCCACCTTTAACTTTAACTCCCACAATACTGGTTAAGGTGAAACCAAGTTTATCATGTCTTAAGATTGGTGCAAATTTACTTATAACACCTGTTTTAACCATTTTATCAATACGGTTATGTACGGTACCTACAGATATTCCTAAATCACGGGATATTTGTCTGTATGATATTCTTACATCATCGTTTATTATTTTTAATATTCTTACATCAGTGTCATCTAATTTAACAATTTCATCGTTAACATCAGTTACCATTTTTTACAACCTCTCTTTTTTTATGTAATAATTTATTTAAAATTTAATGTTTTATAAATTTTGTTCAAGAAAAATTTAAAACATTTGTTTAATTTTATTATTTTATAATTAGTATTAATGTTTTATAAAACTTTTTATTTTGAGTTTTTTTTAAGTTTTTTTTATTAAGTTTTTTGGGGTTTATTAAGTTTTTTGATTGTTTTTATTTAATATTTTTATATTTTGAATATTATTTTTTTGTTTATTTTTACTTATAATTTATTGGTGTGGTTTTGGTGGGGATTTAACTTGTTTGGATTCTTTTTGTATTTTTTTTAATTTATTTTGAAAAAATAGGTTGTTTTTATGTTTTTTTCATTGAATTTAATAGTTTATTATAATTTTATAAGTTTTTATTATTAATCTATTAAATTTTTTTTAGATTGTTCTTTAATATAAAAACTTTTATTTTGCTTTAAAAGAATTTTTTAACTCTTAAATCATAATATTGAATAAAATATATTAAATTTGCCTAAAAATTGGAAAAATAAAGATTTTTGAATAATTTTTTTCGGATTGAATTAATTTAATTATTTTATATTTATCTTATTAACTAATATCAAAAAAGAAGAATAAATTATATAATTAATAATTAAAAAAAATTTTTTTTATTCTTTTAAAAGTTCTAAAATAATATTTTTAATATCCTCAATATCTGCATCAGTTCTAATTCCTAAAGGTGAAAAATGTGTTCTAACTGCAATATAACCATTATTTTTAAGAGTGTCTAATATTTTATCTAATTTCGGAGCACTAACCTTAAGGTTTCTGCAGATTACATGTATATCATAAAATCCAACAGGAGTTTCAGCCTCATTATAACAAGTATTTAAAAGTTTTAAAACTTCTTCTTTAGTATTTAACTCTTTATCATCACTAATACTTATCATATCTTGAATAAATTCCTTATTTTGTATTTCACCTAACCACATTGGTCCTGCAATAGTTAATTTCCCTCCACAAATAGGACAATTTCCTGGAATATTACTAGCTAGACCATAAATTGGTTCATGATGTAAGCAATTTTTACAATGAGCCATATACCCAATATTTTTTAAGGATTCATCAGTAGCACGTGATCCCTTTTTAATATATAAATACATTCTCATATAATGTTCACTACTATGTGACATTAAAACAGTAATATACTTTTTATACTTAGCTAAAGTAAGAGCAGCAAAACCTGCAAGAATACGTATACCATTCTCATGACAATATTCACTTTTAAATGGTTTAGCATTATACTTACGTATACAAGGTTCTTTATAAGTACCACAAAGTGCACTAGTATCAGTTGCAGTTAAACATAGTAAACTGTTACGTTTAATACTGTATCCTGCAGAATCAACAAAATAAGAAGGTGTACCAAAAGGATCAATATCAATAATATCAAATTCTCCTCTATGATTACGTAACATTACACTAGCTTCTTTTTGATAAATATTAATATCCACATTATTCATATCAGCATTGATTTTAGTGAATTCATTAGCTAAACTACTAATATCATTAACACTGACCTCTCCAATATTATCTATCTCTTTTTTGTAACGAACACCACGTATTCCACTTCCACCGAACACATCACAAATATCAACTTCATGATTTAAGATTTTCTGGAAAGCTTGAATAGCTAAAATTGAAGTATCTCGATTAAACTCCATACGAGGATTATAGAATACAGGAGCATCTGATGATACTTTATCGAATTCTGGAAATTCAATTTTAACTAAACCTTCATTTATAATTTTTAAATCATCTTCACTATATTCCATTTCTTTTTCTTCTAAATTTTCAACCATCATTATCACATATTAATTATATTTAATTTAAATTTTTAATTCCAGAAAATATTTTTATAAAATAAAAACAAATATTAACTTAATATAATTTATTTAAGTACAAATAATTTATAACTTTTTATATAAAAAATCATAATTCTAAAAAAATAAAATTTAAGAAAAACATGGAGAATAAATATTATGGCAAATAATCAAATTTCTATAGCTAAACCTATAATAGGTGATGAAGAAATAAATGCAGTAATAGATGTGATGAAATCTGGAATGATAGCCCAAGGACCTAAAGTGAAAGAATTTGAAGAAAAATTCGCAGAATATGTAGGTGCAAAATATGGGGTAGCAACAAATTCAGGAACTGCTGCTTTACATGTAGCAATGTTATCTGCAGGTTTAAAACCAGGTGATGAAGTTATCACAACACCATTCACATTTGTAGCTACTGGAAATTCTGTATTATACACTGGAGCAAAACCAGTATTTGTTGACATAAATCCTAAAACTTACACCTTAGACCCTTCTAAAATTGAAGAAGCAATAACAGAAAACACTAAAGCCATTTTACCAGTTCAATTATTCGGTCAATCAGCAGATATGAAACCAATATGTGACATTGCAAAAGATAATGATTTAATTGTAATTGAAGATGCAGCACAAGCTCATGGTGCAAAATATAATGGGGATGAAAAAGTTGGAAGTATTGGAGATATGGGATGTTTCAGTTTTTATCCAACTAAAAACATGACTACTAGTGAAGGTGGAATGATCACTACTGATAATGAAGAATTTGCTAAAAAAGCTAGAATTTATCGTGCTCATGGTAGTAGTGTTAAATATAAACATGATGTAATTGGATACAATTTCCGTATGACTGATATTGGTGCAGCAATTGGTCTTGAACAGTTAAAGAAAATCGATTCATTTAATGAGAAAAGAATTAATAATGCAAAATATTTAACTGAAGGATTAAAAGATTTAAAAGGCATTACAACTCCATTTGTACGTGAAGGTTCAAAACATGTATTCCATCAATACACAATAAGAGTAAGTGCTCAAAAACGTGATGAATGGGTTGAATTCTTTAATGAAAATGGAATTGGAAATGGAATACATTATCCTATACCATTATATGAACAACCTTTATATGAAAAATTAGGTTATAAACAAGATTTACCTGTAACTAAAGAAATTGCAAGTACTGTAATTTCAATACCTGTTCACCCAAGCTTAACAACTGAGGATTTAGATACAATAATTAAAGTTGTACGTGAAGGTTCAGAAAAATTTGAATAAAAAAAAGATTAAAGTAATTCTTGGAGAAGATTTTATAAAAAAGTAAATTTTAAAATCTTTTTCTCCAACTTTTAATTATACTATTTAAAAAAAATTAAATAATTCTTATTCTAACATATTATTTACAGTATTAACCTTATCATTTAATCCTCTTTTGGATAAATCTCTTCTGTCATCAATTTTAATAACAGTGTAGACACGATTAATATCTTGTTTAAAAACGGCTTCTTGAGCTTTACTTATAGCTTTATATAATTCATCATAAGATTCTGCTTCTATTAAAGTACCCATACCGGTTAACTGATAATTTAAACCAGAATCTTTAATAGATTGTACAGCAGCTGTTACAAATTCTTTACATTCAGTTCCATCATTCCCAACGGGAAGTATGCAAAAATCACAAGTTATCATAGACTATAGATATATAATTAAAAAGATATAAAGTTTTAACAATATTATCTTTTATAAAAAAAAGGGAATTATTAATAATGGCAGAAACACTTCAAAAAGATGAATTTAATAAAAAAATTTATAATAGGATAAATAATCTCATCACTGATTATAAATTAATTGAAGAAGGGGATAAAATAGCTATAGCATTATCTGGAGGGAAAGATAGTGTATTAACTCTTTATGCATTAAATGATTTTCAAAATAAGCTTGATTTTGATTTAGTTGCAATTAGTGTTGATGAGGGTATTAAAGGTTATCGTCAAGATGGTATAACCTCAGCAATAGATAATGCTCTAAAATTAGGGGTGCCACTTATTCAGAAGTCTTTTAAACAAGAAGAAAATTTTGATTTAGATGATATTTATGCTAATTTTAAAAGTGCATGTATACCTTGTGGAGTTTTTCGTAGAAATATTTTAAATAAAACAGCATATGATTGGGGTGCAGATAAGATTGCTACTGGTCATAATTTAGATGATGAAATTCAATCATTTTTAATGAGTTTTTCACGTGGGGATAATGTGAAATTTTCTAAATTCGGTCCAAAATTAAATCGTATTCATCCTAAACTTGTTCCACGTATTAAACCTTTATGGAATACACCTGAAAAGGAAGTTGGAATGTGGGGTGTTCTTAATGGGATTGAAATTCATTTTGCTGAGTGTCCTTATAGTAATCTTTCTTTAAGGGCTAAAATTAAAGAATTTCTTAATCTTGCTGAAGATGAAAATCCTGGTGTTAAAGAAAAAGTTATGGAGTCTTTTAAAAAAGATTTAGATTTTGATTCACCGGTTCCTATTGTTTTAAATGAATGTGAACTTTGTGGTGAACCAACATCTGGTAAAATTTGTAAAGCTTGTGAAATTATTGATTTATTAAAATAAACAATAAATTCTCCTTTTTTTTTTAGTTTCTTATTATTATAAATGCCATATATATAAGGAACATTACAATAAATATTATTCCTTCTTTTCTATCTAGTTCTCGGTCACCTGCAGAGAATATGTATAATGCAAATGTTGCAATTAACATTACAATAAGATCTATTAACATACTTGGACCAACGTTTATTGGGTGGATGAGTCCACTTAAACCTAATATGAATAGTATGTTGAATATGTTACTTCCTACAATGTTTCCTATTGCAATATTGTTTTCACCTTTCTTTATTGCAGTTAGGCTGGTTATTAGTTCTGGTAGGCTGGTTCCTATTGATACTATTGTTAATCCTATAAGGGTTTCACTTAAACCTATACTTAATGCAATATATCTTGAACTATCTACAACTAATTGTGCACCTATTATTATTGCTATTAAACTTATTATGGATATTATAATACTTTTAGGTAAGGAATATTTTGCTTTTTCAACTTTTGTTGATTCTTTTGATTTTCTCGCATCTCTTACTAAATATAATACATATAATATTATGAGTATTAAGAATATTAATCCTGTTATTCTACTTATTTGCCAGGTAAAGTATAATATTCCAGTTAATAGTAAGCTTGTGAATATTAAAAAGACCATGTCTTTTTTAATTAATTTTAAATCAACTTTCATTGTTGCAACAAGAGCACATATACCTAATATGAATAGTATGTTGAATATGTTACTTCCTACAATATTACTTATTGCTATTGCATTACTTCCATCTATTGCAGCTGCAACACTTACTGCTGCTTCAGGGGCACTTGTACCGAATGCTACTACTGTTAATCCAATAATTAGTGTTGGTACTTTCAGTACATTTGCAATACTACTTGCACCGTCTACGAAGTAATCTGCACCTTTTATTAAAAATAAGAATCCTACAATTAGTATTATTAATTGTATGATGATTTCTATCATTTGATAAACTCCATTTTTGGAATATAAAAAAAATTCATATAATTAGTATAAATTTTTTTAGAAAAATACGTTTGTTCTATATTTTTCCTGTACATTTATTAAATTTTTATAGTATATAATTTTTATCAAAAAAAAGTTAAGTGGGGGGTTAAAAAAAAGTAAAAAAATAAGGGATGGTGGAGGTTTTTTAATTTTAAAATTTTCAGTTTCTCATTATTATAAATGCCATATAAATTATAAAGAATATGATGAAAATTATTCCTTCTTTTTTGTCTAATTTTTCATCTAAATATGAGAAAACATATAAAAGTACTGTAGCAAGTATCATTACACATAAATCAATAATCATACCATGACCAACAACTATTGGATGGATAAATCCACTTAAACCTAATATGAAAAGTATGTTAAATAAACAACTTCCTACAATGTTTCCGATTGCAATATTGTTTTCACCTTTTTTCACTGCAGTTAGACTGGTTATTAATTCTGGTAGGCTGGTTCCTATTGAGATAATTGTTAATCCTATAAGGGTTTCACTCATACCTAAACTTAATGCAATGAATTTAGCACTATTTACAACTAATTGCGCACCTAAAACAATAGCTACTAAACTAACTATAACAATTACAATACTTAAAATTAGGGAGTATTTAGGTTTTTCAACAAATTTAGATTCTTCTGATTTTCTAGCATTATAAACTAAGTATGCAACATAGGCTACGATTAATATTAAAAATATTAATGCAACTATTCTACTGATTTGCCAAGTTAAAAACACAGCACCAGTTAAAAGAATACTTGTTAATAAAAGGAAAGGTAAGTCTTGTTTTACTAATTTAGGATCCACTTTCATTGTTGCAACAAGTGAACATAGACCAATTATTAATAGTATGTTGAATATGTTACTTCCTACTACATTACTTATTGCTATTGCATTACTCCCACTTAATGCTGCTGCAACACTTACTGCTGCTTCAGGGGCACTTGTACCGAATGCTACGACTGTTAATCCAATAATTAGTGTTGGTATTTTCAGTACGTTTGCAATACTACTGGCACCGTCTACGAAGTAATCTGCACCTTTTATTAAAAATAGGAATCCTACAATTAGTAAGATTATTTGTATTATCATTTCTATCATTATTGATAAACTCCATTAAGGGTTATGTTTAAAAGAGATAAAAGAATTAAGATTTTTTTTAATCTTCTTCTTCCTCTTCATTTTCATTATTATTTTTTTTATTTTTATCTCTCATTACAAGTACTTTGTCTATGTGGTGTCCATCAATAGCTAATATTTTAAATGTGAAATCTTCCCAATGGAAAATGTCTCCAGGTTCTGGAATTTTTCCTGTGAAACTTAATATGAAACCTGCAAGTGTTGTGTAATAATCATCTTCTTCTGATGGGAAATCATCATCTTCTAAATCATATATTTCAGCAAAAGTATCTATTGGGTATCTACCATCTATTAAGTAAGATCCATCTTTTCTTTTAGTTGCTTTTGGATCATTATTTTCATCAATACCTGGAATGTCTCCTACAATTCCTTCAAGTAAATCGTTTAATGTGATTAATCCTTCTAATGTTCCGAATTCATCAACGACAAGTGACATGTGCACGTATTCTTTGTTTTGTTTAAATTGTTTTAATAATTCCATTGATGGTAATTGATCTGGTATGACTAATGGTTCTTTTATGTTTCTTCTAAGTTCCATTTTGTCTTTTTTGAATATACTACTTAGTACATCTTTAGCTTGTATTACTCCAAGGAAATCATCTAGTTCTCCTTCTGCAATTGGGAATATTGATCTTTTACTGTCAATGATTCTTTCTTGGATTTCGTCTAAATCATCTTCTAAGTCTATCCATATGATTTCATTTCTTGGTGTCATTATCATATCGACTTTTTGCGCATCTAAACGGAATACTCTTTTAATTATACTTTCTTCTTCTTTTTCAATGGTTCCGTCTTCTATACCTTCTGCGATTAATAGTTTAACTTCATCTTGTGTTACTACATCATCTTCGGTTGGTTTGGAACCTATTAATCTTAATAAGAAATTGGTTGATTCACTTATAGCTTTTACTAATGGTTTGCAAATGGTTGTCATGTAGTGCATTGTTTTTGCACTTTTCATTGCTGATTTTTCTGGATCATTTAATGCAATACGTTTTGGGACAATTTCACCAATAAGTAAACTGAAATAGGTTGTAATTACTACAACTATTACAAATGATAATTGGGTTGCATATGGAATGTAAGGATTTAAGGATGCTGCTAATGGTTCTGCAAGTGTTGCTCCACCAAGAGCCCCTGTTAATATTCCAATTAATGTGATTCCGATTTGTATTGCTGATAAAAATTCGTTTGGATCTTCTAAAAAATCTAAAATGATTTTCGCGGTTTTATTTCCATCTTGTTCATATTTTTGTAATGTAATTTTTTTAGACGACACAATGGCAATCTCTGCCATAGATAAATAACCATTTAATAAGATTAAAATGGCTATGAATAATATTTCTAAGTATATAAAATAATTCATTTCTCTTCTGACCTTTTATAATATTTAATTTTTATGTTAGTGTTTTAAATCACTAGCTTTTTGAAAACCAGTACCGCCATATATGTCTTCTTGCATTTGGCGAACGGTTTCTGCTGCATCTGCTTGTGTTTCAACTTTTTTAAAGATTCTTCTTTCTTTAACTTTTATAGTTTTTCCACAAGTGCATTTTCTTGTCTTTACACCTTCTTTTGCATATAAGACTCTGCCGCATCCGCAGCGAAAGATAAGATACATTTTATTTAGTCTTCTCCTTCAAATAATTTTTATATTTTTTTTATATTATTATGATATTTAGTTTTGTTGT
>NZ_DAZC01000036.1:1677-20930 GCF_002508845.1 Methanobrevibacter sp. UBA417 | reverse complement strand
ATTTATATTAAATTATAAAACAATGTGTGAAAAAATAAAAAAAGTAGTAATTGATTTTAGAATATTTTAAAGAATAGTGGTATGAATACTTGTGATGGTAAGATTACAAGTGTTGCTATACTTACAGCTAAATTAGTACCAATCACTACAAGTAATACTCTGAATATATTATTATTCCATAAATCTCTTAAAGAGTTAATATCATTTAAGTTTTTAATATCTTTTTTACGAACTTTACGATATTTTAATTCAGTTAAACCACTGAACCATCCTGCTGCAAGTAATGGGTGGATTATTGTTAATGGTGCAACTACTCCTCCAACGAGTGCGGATTGAATTTTACTACCACTACATATGGATCCTACAAATCCCATTATCATACTTATTATGATGAATTCTGCTATGTTCCATTCAATTTTAATACCTTTTATAAATGCAAGAAAAAATATCACAATGAATAGTATTGGTATCATTGCTAAGATTATTTTAAGCCATGGTATTCCACCTTTTTTTTCAGTATTAGTTATTTCACTAATTGGTGGTATTGTTTCTGGATTATCTAAGTAACGATTTATTCCGTCTTGGTGTCCTGCACCTACAACTGCTATTACTTTATCTTCTTCAATAGATCGTATACTGTTTGCAAGGTATGCGTCTCTTTCTTGTACGAGTGCATGGTAAGCTCCAGGGGATACTTCTTGGAAATATTCCATTACTTCTTCTAAGGTTTCCTCGTTTTTTAACTCTTCAATGTCTATTTCTTCGGTTTCATCGTCACCTGAGAAGAAACTTGTTACTGTGCTGAAGAGGAATTTAAGTTTTTCCCAAAAACTCATATTGTTTAAGGTTCTTTGAAGTGTTATGTTTATGTCACGATCGAGTAGGGCGATTTTTATTCCTAAATCATTTGCTGCATCTGCTGCTGCTATCATTTCAGAACCAGGTTTAACATCTAAGTTTGCCCCGATTTTGTTTTGAATATATGAGAGTATGGTGGTTGCGAAGAATAATCCGACTTTGTTTTCTTTTATTATTTGTTTGATGTGGATTGATTCTTCATCATCAACGAGTCCAGCTCTTTCTTTCATTAATCTATCGTATCGTCCATAATCTAATTCTATTCCAACCACGTCTGGTTGTAATTCATAGATAGTGTTTTTAACTTCTTCCACACTATCTGAGGATACGTGAGCTGTTCCAATTATTGTTAAACATTCTCTTTTCATAGGTAAAAACTCTTAAAAATATATTTTTTAAATTATTCTTCTTTTTTTATAAAAAAATTTTATGGGGGGGTGGTATTATATTTTTTATAAATTAAGAAAAATCTTTAATTTATCATGTTTTATTTTATTAACTATTTAAATAATATCTTTATAAGTATATAAAACTTATTTTTTTTAGATCAATTCTAATTTTTTATTTTTATACATTACTACATTATTTGTTATATTTTTCTTTATGCAGTAGTTTATGTCTTCAGTGTGTCCTAATTTTTTTAGGACTTGACTGGAGTGAGTGTTTAGTATTGATTCAGTGAAGTTTTCCTCATCTCGTGATGCAAGAATGCTTCCTATTGCATATTCACTTATTTCATCTGTACTTTTTAATTCTTTTTTTATCCAGTACAATATTTCACCACAAGCAAGGTAATCTTCTAAGGCAAAATTATGTTTTCTTCCAGCCATTACAAGGTCTATTTCTGTGCTTGCTATTTCAACTGCTTTTTTAGCCACAGCTTTTGCATTTATAAAGCTACCTATTAATACAGTTGAGTTCATTGCTTCCATTATTCTTGTTCCATTAGTTGTTGTTAAGACTAATGTGTCTTTATCTGTTTTGTAATTTTCAACTTTTTCAGGGGAGTTTCCTATTTGAAATCCCTCTAATTTTTTCCCTAATCTTTCCCCGGCAAGTACTGCATTTTCAGTTTTTGCAATTTTTCTTGCTTCTTCTGGTGTGAATGCTGGGATTACTTTTTTAAAGTTATTGAATGCTATGGTCATTGTGGCGCTTGCTCTTAAGGCATCTACTACAATGCTCACATCTTTACTTTGGGTTTTCTCAAGACTTAATGTTACTTTCATTTCCTTTTTTCCTTTAAAATTTAATTAAAATAATAATAATTATTAATATATATTAAGAATTAAATATTATTTAACAATAAAGTATTTATAAAAAAATGAAAAATCATTTAATAATAATTATTTAAAAAAAATTTTTATTTTATCTTTTTTTAATGGTGACATCATAATATGAAAATAGTTGTAACTCCAATGTGTGAAAAAATTGTACTATGGGCAGGTATATGTGACTATACTGTAAATAAGTTTCCAGATACAGAAAAAAATATGGATATAGCAATAGTTTTAGCTGAAAGGGAAACTAATATGGATTCTATAAATATAAGTTTAAACACATTTAAACAAATCAAAGAATCAATTAATAAAATATCTCAAATATTTAAAACAGATATTGATGAGGAAACTATAGAAAAAATATTTAAAAATAATAGGGATGCTTATAATATAATAAATAATTTAGATAATATACGCTATGAGAATAAAGACATTAATGTTAAAGTATACTCAAATTTTTTAAAAGACATTGTATGTGATTTAGGTTTTAATATAATAAATGATGAGAATACAGATTATAATATTGTAATTTATCCAGATTACCTTTCAAATCAAATAAGCATGGAAAATAAGGATTGTAAATTAATTAAGGTGGCCTCACATTCTAATGTACCTAATAATCCATTAGAACGTGCAGTCACACGGTATAATATTATATTAAATAATATTTAATTTTTAAAAAAATTTTTATATTCTATTAATATAATAATATATTATATAATATAATTATCTGTAATTTATTTAGTAAAATTTTTTTTTAGGGAGATTTTAATAGTATGTATGAAACATTAACATATGAAGGTGGAGTTCATAGAAGCGAAGAATTAAAAGAACTCATTGAAGATTTAGGTGGGTTTATTCTTCAAGAAAACGTTTTACAAATGGAATTAATCATTAATATGGCTGTTCCAATGGAAGATGTTGATAAAGTTAAAGAAAAAGCTAAAGAAATTCTTGGTGAAATAACAGTTGCACCTATGGCAGGAACTGAAATTGCTATTGTATCTCCAACTCTTGCAAGACATCACCTACCTCATGCAGCATGTGATATTAGTGAATATTTACGTCGTTATGGTGCAAAAGATAATATGATCGGTTTAGCTCGTGGTCATGGTAAAGGTACCTCTGGAATTTCAGAAATTGAAAAAGATTTAATTGAGGAACATGATATAGCTATTTTTGCTCTTGGAAGTTTTAAAGATTGTATTATTGATAAATCTTTCCTTTATGATGATATAGACATACCAGTTATTGTTACAGGATCTCCAGAAATAGATTTAGAAGATTTACCTGGAGCTGATGCTTATGTTTCAGGTTTAGGTCGTATACCTCGTAGATTAAAAAGAGGACCAGATATTCGTGCTTTGAAAAGATTAGTTGATGTTGTTGAAGATCAATTAACAATTTTAAAAAAAGATTTAGCTCAAGACCCTCCATTATTCCCAAGTATACTTGTTAAAAATGAGATTGAATCTCAAGTTCCAGCAATCCATGAAGTAATTAGTCCAACACCTGTAACTAGTCAAATTAGTGGTTTACGTGTTAAATTGGATTATGATAAGTATCATGAAGTCATTGAAAATGTTATGATTGATGATAAAAAATTAAAGGATATAGCTAGTGTTGAAAAATCTCATATGTATGATTATATTCTAGTTCGTCTTTTAAATGAAAGTTCTTTAGTTTAAATAAATTTTATAAAAATTTTTTATACTTTTTCTTATTCTATTAAATTATATATTTTTTTTGGTGTTTTTTGTGGAAAGTTTAAAGGAACGTTATATTTTAAATTCAGTTTTCCCTTCAATTATTTTAAGTTTTTATAATTATTTTTTATTAAAAGCTATGTGGGCTTTGATTGGTAGTCCTGATAATAATATAATTATGTTTTTAAGTGTTGGTGTATGTGTTTTAACTTTAATCTTTTCATATATTGAATTATATAATTCTAATAATGTGACACGTTCTATTATGGTTGTTTTGGAATCATGGAAATGGCCGTCTCTTATTTTCTTGTTTGTAATGATAATTTTATACTTAATTTCATATTTTGTAATAATACCTAAAATTATTACACTTAGTATATATCTTGTGGTGTTTTTAATAGGATTTTATGCTTATTATAATGCTCATAAAATTAAAGTCATTGGATATGAATTAGAAATTGAAAACTTAAAAGAAGAACTAAACATTATCCATATATCTGATATTCATTATGGGACCTATAGAAATCAAGGATTACTTAAAAAAATTGTTAAAAAAATTAATCACTTAGCAAATAAAGGGGCTCAACTTGTAATAATTAGTGGAGATTTAGCTGATGGATCAACAAGTATAGGAAAAGATGATTTTAATGAATTTAAAAATAGTAAAATACCTGTAATATTCACACCTGGAAATCATGATTATTATCCTGGAATAGATAATGTATACGTGGCTTGTGAAAATGCTGGAATCTATATTTTAAGTGATAATTACTGTACATTTAAAGATTTAAATATATATGGTTTAGATTATAGTTTTAAAAATCCAGAAAAATCATTTAATCAGTTTAATATTAATCTTGAAGATAATAATATAATAGTTTATCATGCACCTCAACACTGGGGGGAATTTATTAAATATGGTTTTGATATTCAATTATCTGGTCATACTCATGGTGGACAATTTTATCCTGCAAATTTATGGGTTGGAAAGTTTTTCCCATTTTGTAAAGGATTATTCATTAATAATCAAGGAGAGAAGACTAGTTATTTATCTGTATCTACAGGTGTAGGTACTATGGGTCCACCATTACGTTTAGGTACAAATAGTGAAATGGTTTTATTAAAACTCTTACCAAAAAAATAAAACTTACACATTTATTTTTTTAGTAGAGGGATTATTTATTTTAACTAGAAATTATATAAAAGATTCTTATGCAAATAGTAGCTGATGTTGGTGGAATTCCTGGAAAAGATTGTAGAGGATTTTGTAAATATTGTTATTTTCGTAAAGTAAAACCTATTGAACCTTTAGGTTGTAGGTACTGTCCTCCAAATACTGTAGGTTGTAAACATTGTGGTGAAGGTGTTTGTGAGACAGGTTCAGAGTTTAAACCTTCATTTCTTGTTATGAATGAGATTCAAACTGCTATGATGATGAATCAAACAAGTGATAAAGAACTTAAAGTGAATATTTCAGGTGGTGGGGATGTTAGTTGTTATCCTCAACTTGAAGAATTGGTAGCTGGAATTAATCAGTTTGGACTTAAATCACATCTTGGTTATACTAGTGGTAAAGGGATTGATGATTCTAAGATGGCTTCAAGATTAATGAATCTTGGTGTTGATGAGGTTACTTTCACTTTATTTGCTAATGATATTGGTTTACGTAAGGAATGGGTTAAGGATCCTAGTCCTGAGGCTTCTCTTGAATCTGCTAAACTTTTTGCTGAAAGTGCTAATCTTTATGCTGCAAGTGTTATTATTCCTGGGGTGAATGATGGTGAAGTTTTACGTAAAACTTGTGAATCTTTAGAGGAGTGGGGTGCTAAAGCTTTACTTTTAATGAGATTTGCTAATAGTACTAATCAGGGTCTTATTTTAGGTAATTCTCCAATTGTTGGGGATGTTAACTCTCAAAGTCTTGATGAGTTTTCATTGCTTGTTCAGGAAATTAATAAGGAGTATGATTTAAGAGTTACTGGAACTCCTTTAGGTGATCCTACTATTAATGCTCCATTTATTATTGCTCGTGATGGTAATGAGGAGTATTTACAATTTCTTAAAGAGGTTACTGGTGAGGCAACTATTATTACTAGTAAGTTAGCTGCACCATTTATTAGTAAAGTGTTTAAAAAGATTGGTGCTAATAATGTTAATGTTATTGGTACTGATAAGGAGATTGCTTGTTTAATGACTCAGGAAGATTTTGAATCTGTTGATTTAAGTCAGGTTAAAGATTCTGTTATTATTCCGGGTCGTAGTTTTGTTCATGATAAGGTTGCTGAGGATATATTTTCACGTGATGGTGTTGAACGTGTTGTTGGTAGGGGACCTGATACTTTAAGTGTTGATGGGGAATTAAGTAGTGGTTTTACTGAAGAGGAAGTTATTATGGAGGAATTAGAATCTTTTAGGGATTTGATTGATGCTATTAACTTCTTTGGGATGAGACCTAGTTAACTGTTTTTTTTCTTTTTTCAGTATTACTTTTTATTTTTTCTTATTCTATTTTTTTCTTATATTTTTTGGTGTTTTAATGTTTTGGATGGTTTTTAAAGGTTTTTTGCTTTTATTTTCTTTTTTGTAAGGTTTTTGTGTTTTTTGTTTGATTTTTTTAAATCTTTTTTTTATTTTAGTCTTTTTATTATTTTTATTTTTCAAAACTTTTTTTATTATTTTTATCAGTTTTTTTATTATTTTTCGTTGTGTTTAAAACGTTTGAAAGTTTATAATAATTGAAGAATATTAAAAATTAATTTTATAAATTTAAGATTATTTTAACTTATTATACAATTTTTTCATGTTTAAGTTAAAAAATTTTCATTTAATTTTTAAGATTTCAATTTTTTTTAATTTAAAAAACTAAACTTAATATTTTTTGGTGTTTTACTTAAATTATCTTATTTAACTTAGTATTTGTTTTGTTTTAATTTTATTATTGATTTTTCATGTTTTAATCTTTTGTTCTTTTAAATTTTTTATTTTTAGCTTCATTTGTTCTTAATAAATTTAGTAATACTTTTTATCCCAATAATAAGAAACAACTTAATTTAACTTA
This sequence comes from Methanobrevibacter sp. UBA417, assembly GCF_002508845.1. Classification (NCBI taxonomy): domain Archaea; kingdom Methanobacteriati; phylum Methanobacteriota; class Methanobacteria; order Methanobacteriales; family Methanobacteriaceae; genus Methanobrevibacter; species Methanobrevibacter sp. UBA417. The sequence goes on along the minus strand of NZ_DAZC01000036.1, from coordinate 14,028 downwards.
TCATTAATAAAGTTTACTAAATCTTTCTAAAAAATATATTTATATTATATCTTATTCAAAGATAAAATCGTATACCAAATAGCTGGCTATTGCAATACTTGCTTTGTAGCTTACTCACTTCAAACATATTTTATATAAAACTGTTTGATTGAGTGGTATATTAGTAACTCTATTAAATTAGGAGGGAAAAAATGGCAAAGTTTGATGATAAAGTCGATTTATACGACGAAAGAGGTTCATTAGTTTCATCTGATGTACCTATCGAAGCTCTAAGTCCACTACGAAATCCTGCAATACAAAAAATTATTCAAGGTGTAAAACGGACTGTAGCAGTTAACTTAGAAGGTATCGAAAACGCATTAAAAACTGGATCTGTTGGAGGAAACAAATCCAAGATTCTAGGAAGAGAAATGGATCTCGACTTAGTAGGAAACGCTGACGCTATTGGAGCATCTTTAAAGAAAATGATCCAAGTAGATGAAGGAGACGACACATTAGTAGAACCTATCTCTGGTGGTAAAAGATTAAAAGTACAAATTCCAACCAAAAGATTAGCTTGTGCTGCAGAATACTCTGTATCCCCATTAGCTACCGCAGCTGCTTTAACACAATCCATTATTGAAAACATGGATGTAAGCATCTACGATGGTAACATGGTAAAAGCTGCAATCTTAGGAAGATACCCACAATCTGTAGATTACATGGGAGCTAACATTGCAACTATGTTAGATGTACCACAAAAACTCGAAGGACCTGGTTACGCATTAAGAAATATTGGTGCAAACCACTTCGTAGCTGCAACTCTTAAAAACTCATTACAAGGAACTGCTCTTTGTTCTATATTTGAACAATCTGCTATGTTCGAAATGGGAGATGCAATCGGTGCATTCGAAAGATTACACTTATTAGGTTTAGCTTACCAAGGTTTAAATGCTGATAATATGGTATTAGATTTTGTTAAACAAAACGCAGAAGGTAACGTTGGTAATGTTGTAGCTTCAACAGTTGACAAAGCTATTGGCGATAACGTTATTTCTGAAGCAGAAGATTTAAACGGCTTCAAATTATACAAAACAGACGATGTAGCAAAATGGAATGCATATTGTGCTGCTGGTTCCATAGCAGCTGTTATGGTTAACGTTGGTGCAGCAAGAGCTGCTCAAGGTATTCCAAGTACCTTATTATACTTCAACGATAACATAGAATTTGCAACTGGTTTACCTGGTCTTGACTTCGGTAGAGCAGAAGGTGTAGCTGTAGGATTCAGTTTCTTCAGTCACTCCATCTACGGAGGAGGAGGTCCTGGTATCTTCAACGGTAACCACGTTGTAACCAGACACAGTAAAGGATTCTGTATTCCACCAGTAGTAGCTGCAATGTCCTTAGATGCAGGTACTCAACTTTTCAGCCCAGAAAAAACCTCTGGACTTATTAAAGAAGTATACAGTTCATTCGATGAATTCCGTGAACCTTTAAAATACGTTGCAGAAGCAGCTGATGAAATCAAAGGAGACATCTAAGTAATCTATGAATTTATAAAAATTCATCCAAAATCTAATTTATTAAATAAAAAACATGAGGTAATTAAATGGATATAGAAATATTCCCTTTTAGAATACTCGGTTCAGACACTACCGAAAAATTATTAAATGAAATTGAATCATTAGATGATGTGAAAAGAACAGTCATTCATGGACCAAGATTCCCACCTTTAGATGATTTTGAACGTAAATACGGAGATCGCAGAGTCATCACAATAAACGGTGAAGAAGTTGAATTAAAAGTCAAGACTGGTCGTATATGGATTGAATTGGGAAACACTGAAACAATCGATTTAATTGATGAAATTTGTGGTAAATATCTTCCATTTGGTTATGATATTAACACTAACCGAGAACAATACATCAGAAAGTCTAGAACTGTTACTGATGATATGAAATATGGGAATGTTGATATGCCAGATGAATTAATTGGAATGACTGATCAACACTCAAAATTTTCAGAAAGTGTTTCATTAATTAAAAAAGATAAGAGTAATTCTTAAAATTTAAATAAAAATTAATATTTTATAAATGTGATTAACAATGATTGGAAGAAAAAGTCATGTAGTGGATTGTCGAGAAACTAGAGGTCTTGGTGAAGGTGGAGGTATTGCTCAAAGAGGAACTTTCGCTCAATGTGGAAGTGATGTTGTTGCAGTAGCTATGTCTCCTGGTAGACGTCACATTACTAAGCCTGTATGTGAAATCACATTTGCACTTCGTGAATCTAATCTTTTAACCAGTACTATTATCTTAGATGCAGGTTCAGGTGTTCCTCGTGATGCTCCTTCTGCTAGTGGTGGAAGCCTTTTTGGTTTAACCAATAAAGAGATTGAGCAAATGAGTCAATATAAATTACTTGTTGTGCATTTAGGTGGAGTTAAAAATCATATTATATACAAAGCAAGATTAATTTTAAGAAATGTTAATAAACCTTGTGTTATTATTTGCGAATACCCTATTGATTTTGAAGACCTTGCAAAAATTGGTGTTAAAACTTTAAAGGTTATGCCTGATGAAGTTAAAACCAAGGGCACTGTTGTGGGAATTATTAGTGGTGTTATTCGAGGAGAAACAGCTCCTCAGGAAAAATTAGATGAGATTATTAGAAAAGTCAAAATAGGATTAGGAGATGTATGATTATGGTACAATATTATCCAGGAACTTCTCAGGTTGCAGAAAATAGACGTAAATTTATGGATCCATCAAACGATCTTGAAGTTTTACGTGAAATATCTGATGAAGATGTAGTAAAAATTTTAGGTCACAGAGCTCCAGGTGAAGAATATAAAAGTGTTCACCCACCATTAGAAGAAATGGATGAGCCTGATGATATTATTAGAGAACTTGTAACACCTATTGATGGTGCTAAAGCAGGGGACAGAGTAAGATATATTCAATTCACTGATTCCATGTATTTCGCTCCAGCTCAACCTTTCTTAAGAGCTAGATCTTACGTAAACAGATTTAGAGGTGTAGATACTGGTACTTTATCTGGTCGTCAAATTATAGAATGTCGTGAAAGAGATTTAGAAAAATTATCTAAAGAAATCTTACAAAACGAATACTTTGATCCAGCTAGAACTGGAATCAGAGGTAAAAGTGTACACGGACACTCTTTAAGACTCGACGAAGACGGTATGATGTTTGATATGTTAAGAAGACAAATATTCAACAAAAAGACCGGTAAAGTCGAAATGGTTAAAAACCAAATAGGTATTGAATTAGATGAACCTGTAATTTTAGGTGAACCTATTGATGAAGAAACCTTAAAACAAAAAACCACCATCTACAGAAGAGACGGTGACTCCTACAGAGAAGATAAAGATGCTGTAAAAGTTTGTCAAAACATTCACGTATCTAGATCTATAGGTGCATACAATCCAGAAATATATGGAAACAAGAAGGTAGAATAATATGGCAGCAGATAAAAAGTTCATGGAAGCTTTAACAAAAAAGTTTAAAGAAGATCCTACCGACAGAACCACTACTTTTTATAACTTAGGTGGTTGGAGACAATCTGAAAGAAAAACTGAATTTGTTAAAGAAGGAGAAGAAATTGCTAAAAAGAGAGGAATCCCAATGTACAATCCAGACGTTGGTTCCCCTCTTGGTCAAAGAGCTTTAATGTCTTACCAATTATCCACAACTGATACTTTTGTTGAAGGTGACGATTTACACTTTATTAACAACGCAGCTATTCAACAAGCTTGGGATGACATTAGAAGAACTGTTATTGTAGGATTAAACACTGCACACACAGTTCTTGAAAAAAGATTAGGTATGGAAGTAACTCCAGAAACAATTACTAATTACTTAGAAACTGTAAACCACGCAATGCCTGGTGGAGCTATTGTTCAAGAACATATGGTTGAAACCAACCCTATGTTAGTAGCAGACAGTTATGTAAAAGTATTCACTGGGGACGATGAATTAGCAGATGAAATTGATGATTGCTTCGTTTTAGATATTAATAAAATGTTCCCTGAAGAACAAGCTGAAGCTTTAAAGAAAGAAGTAGGTTCTGCAGTATGGCAAGCAGTTAGAATTCCTTCCCTTGTAGGTAGAGTTTGTGATGGAGGTACTACCTCTCGTTGGTCTGCTATGCAAATCGGTATGTCTATGATTTCTGCTTACAATCAATGTGCTGGTGAAGGTGCAACTGGTGATTTCGCTTACGCATCTAAACACGCAGAAGTTGTAAACATGGGTACTTACTTACCTGTAAGAAGAGCAAGAGCTGCAAATGAAGTCGGTGGTATTCCATTCGGATTCATGGCAGATATTGCACAAGGTAGTAGAACTAACCCAGATGACCCTGTTCGTTCCTCCTTAGAAGTTGTAGCATTAGGTGCTGCACTTTACGATCAAATCTGGTTAGGTTCTTACATGTCTGGTGGAGTCGGATTCACTCAATATGCTACAGCAGCATATACTGATAATATCTTAGATGACTTCTCTTACTATGGACAAGAATATGTAGAAGATAAATATGGTGGATTATGTGAAGCTCCTAATAACATGGATACTGTTCTTGATGTAGGTTCTGAAGTTGCATTCTATGCTTTAGAACAATACGAAGACTATCCTGCTTTACTTGAAACTCACTTCGGTGGTTCTCAAAGAGCATCTGTTATTTCCGCAGCATCTGGTATATCTACTGCATTTGCTACTGGTAATGGTCAAACTGGTTTAAGTGCTTGGTACTTATCCATGTACTTACATAAAGAAGAACATTCCAGATTAGGATTCTATGGTTTCGATTTACAAGATCAATGTGGTGCAGCTAACGTATTCTCTATAAGAAACGACGAAGGTTTACCAATTGAAATGAGAGGACCAAACTATCCTAACTATGCAATGAATGTAGGTCACCAAGGTGAATACGCAGGTATTGCTCAAGCTCCTCACTCAGCTCGTAAAGATGCATTTGCATTTAACGCTTTAGTTAAAATCGCATTTGCTGACCCAAGTTTAACATTTGACTTCGGTGCTGTACGTTCTGAATTTGCTAAAGGTGCTTTAAGAGAATTTGAACCTGATGGTGAAAGATCTGTCATCATTCCAGCTAAATAAACACGAAATATTTTAAGACTAAGATAGGTGTTTTTAATTAAACACCTATTTTTTTTCTTAATTTTCTCGATTTATTTTCAAAAATAAAATTACAATCAATTTTAATAATTATCAAATAAGGTTTAATCTTTTTGTTTTCCTAAAAACTTTTTAGTAAAGCTTATATTAAACTTTTTTATATAGATATAAAGTATAGGTTAAACTATCCTATATTCAAATAAATCAAAAAATGTTTTCAAAGAGGTTAAACTTCCTTTTGAATATTTAAAAAAAATAATACAAAAAAATGTAAAACAATTTCTAATTTTTAGAAAGTTTTACTTTAGTTTATAAGTTTTCATTAAGTTATAAACTATTTACTCTAATAAAAAGGAATTCGAGTGGATATTAATAAATAAAATTAAATCATTTTTTTCATGATTTATAATAAAATATTAAAAATTTAGAATTTATTTTTAATGGAGAAAAAAAATCAATTAATAAAAAAATGAGTGCAATCCTTTAAAAAATGGGATAACAATTATTTTTTTTGGGATAAAAATAATTGTTAATGATTAATTATTAATTAATCAGAACCATTATAAAGTGAGAAATAATTATTAAAGAAGATAATTATTATTGTTTTCTTTAAATTAGCTTATTAAATTTATTAAATTAATTTAATAAAAACTAAGGAGGAAAAAATATATGGACCCAATTACATTAGGTGTAGTCGCATTAATCGGAATAGCTGCTACTATTGGTGGGGCATCAGAAGATATCGAATCTGATATCGGTTCTGAAAGTAACCCTAACTCACAAGTACAACTCGCTCCGCAAATGGGACATTTACACAGAATGGTAAATAAAGCGATCTCTGGGGAACCAGTCGCTTACGGTGTATGGTGTGGAATTTCTTGTTCCGTAGCTTATTTAGTTATGACATTAAATGCTGGATTTTTATCCTTACCTATTATAGCTATAGCTATTGGTGCAACAGTCGCTGCTCTTGTACACGTTATATATACAACAACAGCTCATATTGGTCGTATTGTTGGTCAAGCTCAGTTCCAACAACCACTATTTTATGATCTATTGATTGAATGTTTAGGACCTATTGCAGGTCATGGATTTATTGCAACTTTTTGTATTACAAGTTTCTGTTATTTAATGACAATCCCTCTCGGAGGAAATCCTTTAGTTAGCTTCCCATTACCTGTTTTAGGTGTTGTATGGGGTATTACTATTGGTGCTATCGGATCTTCAACTGGGGATGTTCACTACGGTACAGAAAGTGAATATCAAACTTACCCATTTGGTGGAGGTACTCCTGTAGCTATTCAAGGAGATATAGTTACTAAAGAAGCATGTGGTGCTAAAAACAGTATCGATGTAGGAAACTTTTGTGCTAAATTTGGTGGACCTTTAACTGGTGTTTGTTTCGGTTTAATTGTATTCTTCAGTTTCTGGATTACTGTTGTATTCGGAGTTACTGGTGGTATTATTGCTGGTGCAATAATTATATTAATTTTAATCTATCTTAACTTTAGATTAGAAACTTTTGCTCGTAATGTTTATGGACCTTATGAAGAAGAAGCTGAACCTGCAGAAGAAGCTGAAATTGTAGAAGAAGCTGAAAAGGCAGGACAATAAGGAGGATAAAATTATGTTAGACCCAATTAGTTTAATTATATTTATCGCTGTAGGTGGAGTTCTTATTGGAGCAGGTGTACACTTTATTCCTGTAGGTGGAGCTCCAGCAGCTATGGCAACAGCAACCGGTGTAGGTACTGGTACAGCTATGTTAGCAGCAGGTGCAGGTATGACTGGACTTGTTACAGCAGCTTCAATGACTGGTCAACCAATGATTCTTGTTGTTTTAGCAGGTGCAATTGGTGCAATGTTAATGATGGGATTCACCATGTTAATCGCAAACTATATTTATGTATATGGTTGTGGTGTTGTACCAGCTTCTGCAAAAGTAGATAACGATCCTATTACTGGTAGAAATCAAGAAATTTATTGTACACCTGGTACAGAAGGACACGGAATTCCTACTGTCTGTTTCGTCAGTGGAATTATAGGTTCTCTCATGGGTGGTGCAGGTGGTGGACTTATTTACTATGTAGTAAATAATGCAGCTACCAACGCTAGTTTTATTACAACCCCTATTGAAGCAGCAGCATTAGCAGCTATTATCGCTATTTCTGTTTATTTCATTAATTCTGTTATTGCTTCTTATAATATAGGTGGTACTATTGAAGGATTCCATGATCCTAAGTTCAAAAAAATTGGTCGTGGATTCGCAGCTTGTCTTATAGCATCCATTCTCTGCGCTATACTTTGTGTACTCATTTTAGGAGGTATCTAAAATGGCTGAAGAAAACGCAGTTAATTCTAATGCATTACTTGCAGTAGGAATAATTGGTGGATTATTAGGAATTTATTTAGTTGGTATCAACTCTCTTATAGGACCACTTCTTGCTTGTTTAGGTGGTATTTGTGCTATCGTATGGGGTGCAAATGCTATTAGAACCGTTGCAGGATATGGTTTAGGTACTGGTGTACCTTCTATAGGTTACATGTGTTTAGCTATTGGTATTATTGGTGGATTATCTGGTCTTGCTTTAACATTAGTTCCAGCTTTATCTGGATTTGTAATGTTAGGACCTGTATTTGCTTTAATAATTGCAATGGTTTTAGGTTTCATTGTAGCAGTTGTTGTTAAAAAAATTGTAGGAATGAAAATACCTGTTTTACTTAGATGTACTACTGAAATTGCTGGAGCAGCTGCTTTATCTGTTATAGCATTTTCCGTAGCATTAGCTGGAGCTTATGATATTAATTCTATATCTGCTGCAGTTCTTATACCAGGTTATATTGTTTTATTCTTTATTTTAAACACTATGGCTATACAAGAACCATTTAATGCTTGTCTTGGACCTAACGAAGATCAAAAAAGAACTTTAACCTTAGCTGTTGCTAATGGTTTCCTTGCAATTTGTGTCGTTGGTTTATTATTAATACCTTCTGGATTTGTTTCCTTATTAGTAATAATAGTTGGAGTTATTGGATGGATTTGCAGTTACAGAAAATTCCTTAAAATGTCTAATGAAGCTGCAGCATCCGTTAAATGGTCTGGTTTATGGCCTAAAACAGAGGATCAATAGGAGGTTCAATTATGGAAATGTTACCTTTAATTCAAGTTGTCCCAGAAATGGATCTAGCTATTGACCCTGTAACAGGATCAATAGGTGGAGCTATTGGTGGCGGAGTTTTAGTCACCTTAGACGATGTTAATGTTGAAATAGATAAAATAGAAGAAGCAGCTGATGAATTAATTAATTCTTTAGATCCAACCACTGCTCCTGTAGGTGCTTATGCTGGAAGAGCAGGTTCCTATGTTACTGCAGGTAAACAAACAAACTTTGTTTACGGATTCTTAATTGGATTACTTTTATTAGTAGCTATACTTCCTATTTTAGCTAAGATGGGGGTATTATAGATGGTAGATAAAAAAGAACCTGCAGCAGATTGGCCTCTTATCACAGGAGATTATGTTACAGGTGACCCTGAAAGCCCTGTTGCAGCTGTAACTTTAGCTTCTAATTTAGAAGAAGCTGCTGTTGCTGCTGGAGCTGCTATTGCAGGTCACTGTCACACTGAAAACCTTGGTCTTGAAAAAGTAATCGCTAACACTATTTCTGATCCAAACATCAGATTCTTAATAGTATGTGGTGCTGAAGTACAAGGACACATTACTGGTGCAAGTTTAATAGCTTTACATGAAAACGGTGCTGACCCTGACAAAGGAGAAATCATAGGTGCTCCTGGAGCTATCCCATATATCGATAATATTCCACAAGATGGAATTGCAAGATTCCAACAACAAGTTGAAATAGTTGATTTAATCGATGTAGAAGATGAAGGTCAAATTGCTTCCAAAGTAAAAGAATGTGTTGAAAAAGATCCAGGTGCTTTTGAAGAAGAAGCAATGGTAATCGACGTTAGTGACGACGATGAAGATGAAGATGAAGGAGATGCAGTACGTCCTGTAACCCCTGAAACCGCTTTACTCGAAGCACGAATGAGAAACATCAACACCCAAATCAAAATGATTGGAGCAGTTGAAAAGGATTTATCCGGTAATTATGCAGGTAAAGTACAAGGAATCATGATTGGTCTTGTATTTACCTTAGTAATCGGAGCTTTATTCTTAATAATATAAGTTAGGAGGTAGGATTATGGTTAAATTTTCAAACAAACCAAACATGAAAGGTATTAAAAGTACATCTGAAAACATTAATCGATCTTCTAAACTTATAGGAAGACAAGGTCGATTATGGTCAGGATTATATCAAACTAGAGTTAGTGGTATAGGATACGGACTTATATTTGCTTTTGCACTATGTCTTGTAATACCATTAATAGTTAAATTATGCGGAATGTAAAGAGGTGTTATGATGGCTGATAATGAAATACCTCAAGTACTTGTTTCTGCAGAAGAATTCGATAAATCTAGTGCAAGATTAGATGATGTTGAAGAAAAAGTTGATTTTACTATTGGTGAATATTACCAACGTTTAGGTCAACAATCTGGTAGAGATGTTGGTATTTTATATGGTATAATTATAGGAATGATAATATTGTTAGTATTTATTAAATTTAATTTAGTAGCAATATTGACAGGATTACTCTAGAATTAATATTTGGAGGATTAACAAATGTATAAGTTTGATAAAGAACAAGTCGTCGTAGATGTTGCTGGATGTAAATGTGGTGGTCAACCTGGAGAATATCCAACCGTACTTGCAGGAACTATCTTTTATGGCGGACACAAAATTATTAGTGATGAAAAAGAAGGAATTTTCGATAAAGACAAAGCTGAAGAATTAATTAAACATATGGAAGAAATGGAAGATACCACTGGTAACCCATGTATTATCCAAACTTTTGGTGCAACACCAGAAGCTATGGTAAAATACTTAGAATTTGTCGGTGATGTATCAGACAAGGCTTTCATGATTGATTCTACTAGTGCTGATGCTAAAGTAGCAGGTGCTAGATATGCTCAAGATGCAGGTTTATCTGACAGAGCTATATATAACAGTTTAAGTATGGCTTGTGAAGAACCTGAAATCGAAGCAGTTAAAGAAACCGATATTTCTTCTTCAATTATTCTCGGATTCAACCCAATGGAACCTGGTGTCGAAGGTAAAATCGATATTTGGGAAAATGGTGGATCTGTAATGGATCAAGGAATTCTTGAATTAGCAGACGAATGTGGTATTGATAAACCATTTATGGATGTAGCTATTACTCCTTTAGGTCAAGGTGCAGGTCCTGCACTCAGAACAACATTTGCTGAAAAAAGTAAATGGGGTTACCCTATAGGATCCGGTATTCATAATGTACCATCTGCATGGGATTGGTTAAGAGACTACAAAAAGACAGTACGTAAAGAAACTTTCCACGTATGTGATATAGGTTCTGACCTTTTACAAATTGCTGTAGGAGGCGACTTCTGTCTCTTTGGACCTATCGAAAACAGTCCTGATGTTTTCCCAGCAGCTGCTATGGCTGATGGATTCGTTGCTGAAGCTGCAAAAGATTTAGGAACTGAACCTATAGAAACTCACCCATTCAATAAATTATTATAAATAATTTTATTAGTTTGAGGATTTTACTATAGAGTTTACTTCTTTAAACTCTTTTAAAGTTAAACACGTAAAAAATATAAAGGCTTTATATGGGCTTTTAGGTTTTAAGTAAAAATTTTTTATTTAAAACTTAAATTCTATATAAAACCAATTTTTTTAAAACCATATTAATACTAATTTTACATAAATTATTACTAACTTTTTTTTACAAAAATTAAAACACCCCCTAGATTTAATTAAAATTCCTGGAAATCCTATTCTATATTAGAACAATTTAATAAAATTTATATTGTTATATTTATAAACCCAATAAACAAGTATAAAAGTAAAATAAAAAAATTTTATAATATTAATTTTAGGAGTTAAATGGTGTATAAAAATGTCATTTTTAGGTAATTTATTCAATAAAGGCCCAAAACCAGTTATAGCTCATAGTCAAACAGAAAAATTAGATTTTCTAAAAGCTAGTACTAACCGGCCTCAAAGTCCAGGTTTCAAAACAAGACCTGATGAGTATTATGTTGTTGCAAGTGTAGAACTCGGAAACACAACAACCAAATGTATTCTTACAGCTACCAACTTAAATTCTAGTAAATCCTACCTACTAGATAAAACAGTTAAAATGACTAGAGATATTCGAAAACCAAAACCAGACGAAGAAGTATTCGGTTCAACAGTTTGGGGAATAGAATTATCAAAAGAATCAGTAGCAGATTTAATAAAAGACACAGTACTAGAATCCCTACACAAAGCAAACGTAGACATGGAAAAAGACTTAGACTTCGTAGTACGTTCAACAGGTGTAACAGCAGGTTTCGCAACCACACAAGAAGTAGGTAAACTAGTAATAGCACTAGCAGACGGATGCTTAAATGCAGGTATACCACCTAAAAAAATGGCACCAGCAATGACCACACAACAATTACCAAAAAGATTACAAAATTTCACCCTACTAGACAATATAAGTTTCGATGGAGCAGTAGTAAGTGTAGTTCCACCAAGAGGCCGAGAAGTAGTAGCAAACGAAATGGAAGGAGAACTAGTAACAGCAGGAATAAAACTAGGAAGTAAATGGACAGAAGTCGATTACCGAAACCCCTGTGTCAGCCTAGATTTCGGAAGTACACTAGCCGGCCGTATAGTAAACAAAGAAGAACCATACGCAAATACAATAGGTAACTTTTTAGGACTTGCAGGTGTTATAAGTGATTCACTTGCACGTGGAAGTAAACAAGTAGACCCCAAAGGTGGAGCAGCACTAGATTTATATGATCCAAAACTCCTACGTAAAGGAGATCAGAAAAAAGCAAAAATCAATGCACATGAAGCACATAAACTCATAAACATCACCAAAGTACCAGAAGGTATGGAACGTTTCGGTACAGTACCATTAGACAGTACCCGAGCAAAAGATGCAGGAACCACTCTAATAGGTTGTGATGTTGGAACTAATGCAGATGGATTAGGCGAATTAATGGAATTAGGAGGACAATTCTATGATGAAGATGGTCTTCCAACCTTACTTGCAACAATGGATCATGTAAGTGCAATAATAGTTGACCGCTTACTAGATATAGCATTTGAAGAAAAACTTG
>NZ_DAZC01000036.1:546-1516 GCF_002508845.1 Methanobrevibacter sp. UBA417 | reverse complement strand
GAATACACTAAAGAAAAATTCGATCAAGTAGTATTTGTTGAAGATGGATTAGGTTTAGGTGCAGCTACTATGGCTCGTTGTATGAATAGTATGGGTACTCCAAAAACACCATTAGGTGGAAACCAAGGAGAACATTGTATACTTAAAAAACGTATGCAACTTCAAAACAAAAAAACATAATTAAACATAAAAATTAATTATAAACTTTATTCTTTCCTTTTTTTATGATTTTTAGTATACTAATGGCTGGTGGACGTGGGACACGTTTAAATAATAAAGTTGAAAAACCATTATACAATTTTAATGGTAAACCCCTAATAGACCACGTAATAGAAAACCTTCAAAAATCAAAAGTTGATAAAATTATCATAGCACTAAGTCCACATACAAACCAAACACTAAAACATTTAAAAGAAAAAGGATTTAAAAACTTCAACCTAAACTTACTAGATTCTTATAATGAATTTATCCTAAATACTCCAGGTGAAGGATATCTTAAAGATTACAACTACATTTTAGGATTACTAGAGAAACATTCAAAAAAGGATACAGTACTATTTATCAATACTGATCTTCCTTTTATAAATTATAATATTTTAAATAAAGTTTTAAATGAATATCTAAAAATTCAAACTGATGCTTTAAGTGTTTTTGTTCCTGAAGAAATTTTCAATACCTACAACCTAGATTACAAGTATGCATATAAAGGATTAGTACCTTCAGGATTAAACATAGTTCGGAGCGAAAATATCATTCAAGAACAAGAAGATTTAATTTTACCACATATAGAACTAGCACTTAACATGAATACATTAAATAATATACAGATAGGGCTTAAATTATTAAAATAAAATAATAAAAAAAGACTTATCAAAAAGTTTATATATTTTATAACTACATAGATTTATTTAATAATATAAAAACTTTAATTCAGGCTTTTTTAAAAAAAAATATTTTATCTAAAAAAAAA
>NZ_DAZC01000036.1:0-364 GCF_002508845.1 Methanobrevibacter sp. UBA417 | reverse complement strand
AGAATACAGAAATTAAAAAACATATGAAAAAATTAACTTGGTGGAATTTATAATGGAAAATAAGGCAATACCTAAAAAAGAAGAAAAAATGTGGAGTGAAATTAAGAATTATCAAGTAGCAACCAATAATGCACGTATACTTGGAGTTCTTGACGAACTTATAATAAACGAAAAAACTGGTAAAATAGTTGATATTGCTATTCGCGTAGAAAGTGGCCGTAACGTTCATGTAAAAGGCGCTAAACGTAAAGGAGACCTATTACTCGTTCCTTTCACTAAAGTTGAAAAAGTTGGAGAATTCATAATAGTAACAGAATAAAACTATTCTCTAAATTCTCTAATACCCCCCCATTTTTTTACATTA
>NZ_DAZC01000029.1:75224-89500 GCF_002508845.1 Methanobrevibacter sp. UBA417 | reverse complement strand
ATGTTTCTAATGGTATGCCTAAATCAGATTTACCTTTCGGTAATATTTACTTTATGTTAGATTCTTATATTTCTAGTTTAATTGTAAATGAAGCTGAAGAAGTAACTGATCCTGGTGATTCTGAAAATCCTACTAATCCTGGTGATGGTGACGGTGATAAGGAAAATCCTACTAATCCTGGTGATGGTGACGGTGATAAGGAAAATCCTACAACTCCTACTGATCCTGTAGTTCCTACTGATCCTGTAGTTCCTGAAACTCCTGTTACACCTGATGTACCTGTAGATGATGGTTCTAATGACGTAATTGGTGATGATAATACTAATACTCCTGTAGATGATGATAGTGTTCCTATTATAGAAACACCAGCTTCAGATGATAGTGATGATACTAATACTCCTGTAGATGATAATACACCTACTGATGATAGTGATGTTGTTATTGATTCTGGAGTAAGTGATACTGTTAATAATAATGGTACTACTGATTCTACTGTAAATAGTGATAGTACTACTAATGGATTTGATAGTAATGGTTATGATGCAAATGGATTCAATGCTGCTGGATATAATGCGGCAGGTTATGATGCAAATGGTTTAGATCGTAATGGTTTAACTGCTGCTCAAAATGCTGCTAATACTGCTCAAGCAAGTAATGTAGTATCTAGTACTAATAATGCAGTATCTAATAGTGGTAGTGAATCTAGAACTAATAGTTCATCTAGTTCTAATATTGAAACAACCACTACTTCTACTTCTGTTATGAGAAGAAGAAGATTTGAGGAAGAGTATGAATCTAATAAGGATGGAGATTTTGATAAAACTGATGAAAATGATAAGTAAGAAGGTTTAATATACTTTTTTCCTTTTTATTTTTTTTAGTTTTTTTTATTTTCTTTTTCCTTATTTTTTTAAAACAATAGTAATATTAATTATTATTTTATTATTACTTTTTTATTAAAAAAATAGTTATATGAATTGTTTATTTTAAATCAAAAATTGGTTTTAGTAAAGGGTTTTTCCCTACGAAAGTCATACAGTCAGATAATTGTTTTTGTTCTGCTAACTTCTCATCCATATTTAATAAATCATCTTTATAGTTTTCTTCTAATTTTAATATTTGGGAATTTTCAAAAAGTAAGTAATCTATTCTTTTATCTTCATAATTTTCTGTGTATATGCTTAATATTTCATTTATAAAATCAGGTATAGGTTCATTTAAGTGTGCTAGTTTGTTAATGTATTCTGTGGGTAAGTTTTTTATGTATTCTTCTTTTTCTTTGTTTATGCTTATTGTTTCTAGTATACTCATTTTTATTTTCCCCTTTTTTTTATACTATAATTATTTTATTTGTTTTTAATCTTTATTATTTTTTTACTTTTTTGTTGCTTAAGAAAACATTTAAATTTTGTTGTCAATAAAAGAATCAGGACATACTGCAGAAAAAAATATCCCTTAAAGATTATAAGATAAATTATCGTATAATGTGTATGAAATGTTAAGAAACATGAAGATGCACACAAAAAGATGATATGGGAAAAATTTTAGAAAAAATTGAAAAATCAGACATATTTAAATTTCACTAAATTTTTACCAAACTCTTCAATGAAAGAGGAAATTAAAGGTTTTGCAAGATTTATATGTGAAATAGAAAATTCAACAAGAAATATAAAAGTTTATGATTTGGAAAAAACTGTTAAAGATGGATAAAATTTAAATTTTGATTTTGTAATGTATGA
This sequence comes from Methanobrevibacter sp. UBA417, assembly GCF_002508845.1. Taxonomy (NCBI): domain Archaea; kingdom Methanobacteriati; phylum Methanobacteriota; class Methanobacteria; order Methanobacteriales; family Methanobacteriaceae; genus Methanobrevibacter; species Methanobrevibacter sp. UBA417. Next base: position 87,761 of record NZ_DAZC01000029.1, on the reverse strand, counting down.
ATTTTGAACATTAAATAAATAATTAATTAGTATATTTTAATAACAATTAAATTAAACCACATGTAAAATGGTTTATATCGCTTTAAATTAATCATTAAATTAATTATTTTAAGTAGTGTTAAATATTATCATAATTTTATATTTGTAAATATAGATGCTGATATCTATAAATGATAAAAAATATAATAATTTAAATTAGAAAATATAAAACTTAAAAAATTAATTCTTTTGATAAAAATATTTTGTATTATCTTTAAAAAGTAAAAGGTTTTAGAAAATTAAAAAAGAAGAAAAAAAATAAAGGTGAATAATATTTCATCACCTTAAAAATTTTTATGTGCTTATAGTATCGTCTTTACTTGCCCATTTAACTGTTCTATTTGTAAATGGTTGAGCTAACACATTCCAGATTAACATTATAGTAAAGTGTACAAGTATCATTATTCCAATTTCAATAACTGGTACTTGTCCTATAAAGACTAATCCTATAAATATTATATTATCTAATAGTTCACCGAATGCTATTGCACCAATATTTTTAATTTGGGTGAATTTAGAATCTGTTCCACAGTTTACTATTGAGGTTAATCTTGCATTTACAAGGTTTCCTATAACATAACTAATGTAAGATGCAAGTAGTATTCTTGGTGTTTGTGTGAATACGAATTCTATACTTGATTGTCCGGTATAATATGCTGGTCCTGGAATGATCATAGCGATTGTTGTTACTACAACAAATAGTAAGTTTGTTAATAATCCTAATACGATTGTTTTATGTGCAGCTTTTTCCCCGTAAACTTCTGTTATTACATTGGTTAATATGTAAACTAAAGGATAGATTAATACTCCTGCAGGTACATCTAATCCCCAAAATCCTAAGTTTAATATTTTCACTGTTATTACATTTGCAATTATGAAGCTTACACAGAATACTGTTATTATTATAATTTTTTTGTCTGTATAATCGAAATTTGTATTTAAATTCATGATTTTTTATTCCTTTATCCTAATTATTTTTTTAATTAATTTATTTTTAATTATTGTAAAGTTAATTTTACAGTTATTATTTTTTCTTTTTATATTATATATTTTTAAGTAAAATTTATAAATTTATAAATTTTGTTTACTGAATTTTTGGATAACTGTATGATTATTTTTTTATTTTTATACTTTGATGTTTTTTATTATACTTTATTTCATTTTATTTATATATTTGTTTAAAACTAATGGTAATCATTTTTTATTATTTTTTATTACTTTAATCTTTTGTCTATTAATACTTTGGCTAACTATATGATTTTATAAATATTTTTTAGCTAACTATTTAATTATTTATATTTTTTTATCTTTTACTGTTTTATGTTAAAAAATTGAGTTAATCATTATTTTAAATTTAGTATTATTCTATTATATTGAACCTATTTTTTAATAAAAAATTAAACAATTTAATACTTTAATTTAAGCTAATTATATAAATATATAATTGATTTTTACGATCTAAAATAAGATTTATATATGATGAAATTTCAATTTAATACTTTTTTTGTGAGATTAATGATTTAAACTTATTAACCTTACTTTAATTTATAAAAATTGTAAAGTTAAGATAAAGAGTAATATTATTAATTTTAGGTACAATTATTTTATTTTAATAATAAAACTTTTTATTATTTTAATGAAATATTAAATTTAAATGGTTTTAGATTTTAAATTTAATTTAGTAAATAATACTTTATAATAGTAAAAATATTACTATTATACAATATATTATAAAAATCTAAAATCACTATACATATAACTATTAAATTTTAAGCTAAGTATTAAAATAAATAATCGCATTTTGGAGTTTAAAAAAACCTTTATATACTCAATAAAGCATACTTATTATTACATATAATTAAATAAAAAAAACTCAAAAACCAAAGTAGAAAAAAATGATCTTCTATCAAATTCCTAACCACAAAATTAACTCAAAAAAAAGTTGATTTTGTTGATAAAAGAAAAATTTTAAAAAATCAACTACCATAAAAAAAATTTTTGAGTAAAAATTTTTATTTTAATTATATTCCAAAAAAATCCCAAGAAAAACCTAAAAAGTTTTTCCCAGGAAAAAAATGAGTTCTAAATATATTAAGGAGGAAATAAAAAATGATGAGATTCTGTATACCAAGAGATTGCTACCTTGGAGACGACGCATTAGAAATATTAAAAGATATTGAAGGAGAAAAATGTTTAATAGTCATCGGTGGAGGATCCGTAAAAAGAAACGGAACACTCGGTAAAATCGAAGACTACTTAAAAGAAGCAGGAATCGAAACTAAATTATTCGAAGGAGTAGAATCCAACCCTTCAGTTGAAACAGTAGAAAAAGGTGCAAAAATAATGCAAGATTGGGAACCAGACTGGATTATAGGTCTTGGTGGAGGTTCACCAATAGATGCAGCAAAAGCAATGTGGATATTCTACGAATACCCAGACCTCACTTTCGAAGAAGCATGTGTACCATTCGGCCTACCTAAACTCAGAAACAAAGCACACTTCATAGGAATCGGAACCACCAGTGGAACCGGTACTGAAGTAACAGCATTCAGTGTAATCACAGATTACAAAACAGGTATTAAATGGCCTATAGCAGATTTCGAAGTAACCCCAGATATAGCTATTATCGACCCAGAATTAGTAAGATCAATGCCAACAAAATTAGTCGCACACACAGGTATGGATGCATTAACTCACGCTATCGAAGCATATACTGCAGCAACTCACCAACCATTCGCAGACCCATTAGCATTAGATGCAATTAAAAAAGTATTAACATTCTTACCAGACTCCTATGCTGGAGACATGGAAGCACGTGAACAAATGCACTATGCACAAGCAGAAGCAGGTATAGCATTTTCCAACGGATTACTCGGTATTGTACACTCATTAGCACATAAAACTGGTGTAATATTTGAAAAAGAAATACCACATGGATGTGCAAACGCAATATACTTACCATATGCAACACGTTTCAATGCAAATGATGATCCAACAAGATATGTAGAAATAGGTCACTACTTAGGAATGACCGGAACTGATGATGAAATTGTAGATGAAATCTGTGCAAAAGTAATCGAATATAACAAAAAATTAAGCATACCAACAAGCTTACAAGAATACGGAATTCCTGAAGATGAATACAAAGCAAAACGTGATGAAATCGCAGAAAACGCTATGGGAGATGCATGTACAGGAGCAAACCCAAGAGAAATGACTGCAGACTTATTCAAAAAAGTTTTAGATAGTATTTACTACGGAAAATTAGATGAATTAGATTACTAAATGTAATAAAATAAGGAAGGAATTAAATATGGTAAAAAACCCAGCAGCAGATAATTATAAATTATACATAGATGGTAAATGGCAAGATGCATCAGATGGTGAAACATTTGATACATTCAGCCCAGCAAATGGTGAAAAATTATCCACATGTGCAGAAGCAACAAAAGAAGATGTTGATAAAGCTGTAAAAGCAGCAAATGCAGCATTTGAAGATTGGAAAGCAGTAGAACCTATTGAAAGACAAGAAATCTTAATGAAAATTGCTGATATCATAGATGAAAATGAAGAAAAATTAGCAATGATTGAAACTCTCGATAATGGTAAACCAATCAGAGAAAACAATGCTATAGATATGCCATTCAGTTCAGACCACTTCAGATACTTCGCAGGAGCAGTAAGAGCTGAAGAAGGATCTGCAACAATGTTAGATAATAATACATTATCCCTCATACTTCGTGAACCAATAGGAGTAGTAGGACAAATTGTACCATGGAACTTCCCATTCTTAATGGCAGCATGGAAATTAGCACCAGTTCTTGCAGCAGGATGTTGTACAGTATTCAAACCATCCAGTTCCACTCCATTAAGTGTACTTGAATTTGCTAAATTAACACAAAAAGTTATACCTAAAGGAGTATTTAATGTAATCACTGGTAAAGGTTCCAAATCTGGACAATACATTTTAGACCATCCTGATTTCAACAAATTAGCATTCACAGGTTCTACAGAAGTAGGTTGTGGAGTAGCTGATGCAAGTGCAGATAAATTAATCCCATGTACTCTTGAATTAGGTGGTAAATCAGCAAACATATTCTTTGATGATTGTAAATGGGATATGGCTATAGATGGATTACAATTAGGTATCCTCTTTAACCAAGGACAAGTATGTTGTGCAGGATCTCGTGTATTTGTACAAGAAGACATCTATGATAAATTCATTAAAGAAGCTGTAGATCAATTCAACAAAATAACTGTAGATATGCCATGGAAAGCAGACACTCAAATGGGTTCTCAAATCAATGAAAAACAAGTAGAAAAAATACTTGGATACATTGAAATTGGTAAAGAAGAAGGAGCAACAGTTGCATGCGGTGGAGAAAGATACACTGATGGACCTTTATCTAAAGGTGCATTTGTAAAACCAACACTTTTAACTGATGTAACTAACGATATGAGAGTAGCACAAGAAGAAATTTTCGGACCTGTAGCTGTAGTTCAAAAATTCAGTGATGAAGATGAAGTTATTAAATTAGCTAACGACAGTACATACGGACTTGGTGGTGCAGTATGGACACGTGATATTAACAAAGCAATGCGTGTTTGTCAAGGTATTCACACAGGACGTATGTGGGTAAACACTTATAATGCAATACCTGCTGGTGCACCATTTGGAGGTTGGAAACAATCTGGTATTGGTCGTGAAACCCATAAAGTTATCTTAGATCATTATACTCAAATGAAAAATATAATGATTAATTTATCCGAAAATCCATCTGGATTCTACCCTAAAAAATAAACAAATCAATACCAAAAAAATTAGTTAATAAAAAGGAATAAATAGAATTTTATTTGGAGAAAAATAAATTCTTTCCACAATAATTTTTTAATAAAATCAATTTTTTTCTCCAAATTTTCTTTTTATACTAAATTGAATTTTTCAAAAAAACCCTAAAAAATATTTAATAAAAAACATAATTTATTAATACCCCCTTTTTAAATATAATAAAATATATAATAATATCAAATTTCATAAATGTAAAGGAGAAAAATTTCTATGATTAGTGTAATTGGAGGAACTGGTCCTCAAGGATTAGGTATTGCTAAGAGATTAGCTATTGCTGGTGAACCTGTTATTGTTGGTTCTCGTAAAGAAGATAAAGCTTTAAAGATTGTTAAAGAAACTAAAGAAGAATTAAAAGATTATGATATTGCTGATATGACTGGTATGGCTAATGAAGATGCAGCAAAAGCAGGAGACATCCTTATACTTACTGTACCATTAGTAGCTCAAACCGCAACCTTAAAAACTATTAAACCATTCGTTGAAGGTAAAATCTTAATTGATGCTACAGCACCTTTAGAAGCAGCAATTGGTGGTAAAGCATCCTGTATTCTTGATGTATATGAAGGATCTGCAGCAGAAAGAACTGCACACATTCTTGCTGGATGTGATGTTAAAGTTATCGCAGCATTTAACAATATAAGTAACAGCCTATTATTAAACATCCCTAATGATATTGACTGTGATTGTTTAATGGCTGGTGATGATAAAGAAGCTAAAGCCGCTGCAAAAGAAATCATTAACAAATTACCTGGAGTAAGAGTAATTGATGTTGGTAAACTTGAAAAAGCACATTTAATTGAAACAATAACACCATTACTTATTGGATTAAACATTAAATACAAATCCCAATTCGGTGGAATACGTATAACAGGAATACCAAAACTTGATGAATAATAAAAAATTTTTCATGATTAAAAGAAAATAAAAGTTATTAGTTAGAAAGAAATTTTATCCTTTATAAAAAAATCATACCTTTATATAAAAACTTTAAATTTCAAAATAAGTCACCTCTTATTTTATTAAAAAATAGAAAAAAATTTTATTACTAAAAAAACTTTTTTCTAACTTTAACTATTTTCTTTTATAAAAAAATTTTAGAAAAAAACTATTTTTTTCAAATATTATAAAAATTAACACCTTAACCATTATAAATACATATTACAATTTCTTTATTAAAATTAAAAACAAGATTAAAGCGGGATTAAATATGAAAGTTGGAGTAATTGGATGTGGAGCTATAGCTAATATCATAATAGATCACATTCAACCTAAAGACAATATTGAGTTTAAATATTTCTTTGATAAGGACACTGAAAAAGCTGAAGAGTTAACTGAAAAAACTAATGGTATTTTGTGTGAAAACTTATCTGAAATGTTAAATGATGTTGATTTAGTATTAGAAGCAGCATCTCAAGAATTTCTTAAACAATATGGTGTAGAAATTGTTAAACATGCCAATCTTATGAATATGAGTATTGGTGCATTAATGGACGAAAAGTTTAGAAAAGAATTGATTCAAACTAGTAAAAATAATCATACTAATATTTATGCTCCATCTGGTGCTGTGATTGGTGTTGATGGTTTAAAAGCTGCTTGTATTGGTGAGATTTCTAGTTTAACTTTAACTACTCGTAAGTCACCTAAATCTTTAGGGATAGAAACTGATAAATGTGAAACATTATTTAAAGGTAAAGCTTCTGAAGCGGTAGTTAAGTATCCTAAAAATATGAATGTGGCTGCTACACTTAGTTTATCATGTAAAAGAGATATTGATGTTGAAGTAATTGTTGATCCTAGTGTGGATCGAAATATTCATGAAGTTCATGCTATTGGTAGCTTTGGTGAATTTAAAACTATTACATGTAATCAACCAATTAAAGCTAACCCTAAAACTAGTGAACTTGCTGCTTTATCTGCTATTAAAAAATTAAAAAGTTTAAATAAACAATTTCATGTTGGAACTTAAGTGAAACTTTTTTTTTAAACTTTCTTTACATTATTATTTTTTTAAGATTATTATTTAAATTATTATTTTTAAATTTTTTTTCATAATTTTTTAAAAGCTTCACAATTCTTTCTTGTTCTTCTACTGGTGGTATTGGTATTAAATATTCTTTAATAAAGTTAACACCAAAATAGGATTTATTTATTGATTTTGTATAATTTCTAATATTTGATTCTGCTAATTTTAGAATGTAGTATAAGAATTCCATATTTTGGTTAGGTAGGTATGGTTTGAATAGTATTATGTTTCTCATTCCTATATCCATATCTTCTTTTAATAATTGGGGGTTTCCAATGTTTCCCATGTTTGCAAATAGTATATTATTTTTTTCAATTTTAAGGTTTTTACTTACTTTTTCATAATCTTTTTCTGTAATATATTTAATATCATTAAAATCAATATGATCCTCTTTTAAATTCTGACTTGTAATGTAAGGGTAACCTTTATTAACATATTTTGGTGATTTATGAGCACCATAACGAATATCTACATAATTGTATAATCTAGTCCAACACCAATTACTTGGTATTGATAAAGGTAGGAAATTATCTAATAAGTACTCCTCTTTTTGACTTACTTTTTCATAGTAATGATCATCTATACGAACAATTAAAGATTCCTTATCCATAGGTTTAATTTTTTTATCTTTAATTAACTTATTTTTAACTTCTCTAATATCTTCTAAGAGTTGGATAGCAGATTTATCCTCATGGTTCTGTTTTGTTAATTTACCACTTAATCCGGTAGTTAATAGGGAGTATCTCATTTCATTAAAAATATTTTCATTTAAATTATCTAATTTTTTTTGATAATATTGATAATTTTTTAAATCATTTCCTAAACTATCTAATTTTTTCACAATACGGTATTGTTCTTCTATTGGAGGTAATGGGACGAATATTTCATAAAGATTAGATTTATTTAATTTTGGAACATTAGATCCACTTATAAATCCACATAATCTTAAATTAACTGCATTTAAATAATACATTAAGTATCTGTTTAATGCTGGTTTAAAATCTAAAACATGTACATGTTTATTAGCCGTAAATCGTCCGTTAACTGTGAAAGCATAATTTTTTTCTGTTTCAAAAACATTACTATCTTCTGCAACTAAAAGAAAATCATCATCATAAATATAATCAGTTAAATAATCAATAACACCATTAGGTCCATAATATGGATAATTATTTAATTGATTTTTTCTACCATTTTTACTTATAGATTTTCTCATTCGGTAATAATCTTGAACAATAGTTCCTAATCTAACCCAATACCAACTTTCTGGTATTTTAAATGGTAAAATATCTTCAATATTTCGTGTTTTTATCCCATTTATTGATTCATAATAAGAATTGTTTCTTTTATAAATATAAGATTGGGTGGAATCTGTTTTTATAATTTTATCATGAATTAATTTTTTCTTTTTTTCTAAAATTTCTTCAATTAATTTTTCGGCAGGTGTATCGTTTTTGTTTTGTTTAACTAATTGGCCGGTTACTGCTGATTTTAGAATTGAAAATTTTAAATCATTGTAAAGCATGAAAAATCTATCCCTTTATCTATTTTATTATTTAAAATTCATTATTCTTCTTTATTTAACTCATTTTTAATGTTTTTTAAAGCTTTATTAATTTCTTTAGAGTATTCTTCGGTTTTTTCTAAGTAATTATCTATTAATTCTTCAGGAGGTAGGGAATTTTTAACATATGGTATATTACAATAATTTAACCGGTATTCATTTAATTTAATTTCATCTATACTGCATTTTTTTGCTTTATAATTACCATTTACTTCTATTTCATGCTTATTTTCAATCCATGATTCTATTTCTTTAAAATGTTTTAATTCTATTGGATTATTTAAACTAAAACTTTTATATCCTTCAGGTAAGTCTAAACGGTAGAACCATGTTTTTTTGGTTGTTCCATTATTACAGAAAAATAATATATTTGTTTTTACATTTGAGTAAGGTGCAAATACTGTAGGGGGTAATCTTATTATTGTATGTAAGTTGAATTTTTTAAATAATTTTTCTTTTATTTGTCTTTTGTTTACTCCTGTTTCTGTGAAGAAATCATCAGACATTATAATTGCTGCTTGTCCATAATCATCTAAGTATTCCATTGCTAATTCTAGGAAATTATCTTCTAATTTTTTGTTTTCTAAGATTTCATGTTCCCAATCAGTATCAGTTGATCCTTCAAATGGAGGGTTTAAGACTATTGTTTTGAATTTTTTATCTGATAATAAGTTTAATGTTTTATCCTCAAATGCATCTTGATGATATATGTGGGGTTCGTTTATTCCATGTAATAGTAAGTTTATAATACATAAAATGTAAAATGTTGAATTTTTTTCTATACCATATATTGAATTAACAAATTTTTCATAGTCTTCTTTGCTTTCTATTTGTTTAGATTGAAGTTCAAGTATTGAATTTAATAATCCACCTGTTCCACAACAGAAATCCATTACATCATTACCAATTTTTGGGTTTAAAGTTTCTGCTATGAAGTCACATATACCTATAGGTGTGAAGAATTCTTTTGTTCCTGTGTTTCTAAATAAATCCATTAAATTTTCTTTAAATTCATGTGCGATTTGATCGCACTCTACTTTATTACTTAACTTTATACTGTTTAATTCAATTATAACAGCTTTAAATATGTATCCATCTTTAGAATAGTTTTTAATGTCCTTTACTGTATAGTATACAATTTTTTCGTGCATTGGACTATTTTTTTTGCATTCAATTTTTTTTAAAGAAGGTATTAATTCTTCATTTATAAATTTAAGTAATTCTCTTCCAGTTAAACTAGAATCATCTTCTAAGTTTATAGTCCAATTTCTCCATCGATATTTTTCAGGGATCACTGATTTATATTGAGGATTTAATGCTTCTCTTTCTTTTTCTTTATAATCATATACTTTGAGGAATAGTAACCATGATAATTGTCTGATTATTTGTTTGTTAGATATTGTCCCTGGATCATCATGCATAAGTTTTTGGACATTTTTTAAAAATCCTTTTAATACCATTTTTTTTATACCTATTTTTTTATTTTTTAAAAAAATTTGTTTTATCCCATTTTTGATTTTTTTTAAAGTTTAATTGTGTAATGTTTTATTTCTCTTAACTAATAAATCTTTATATTTTATGTTTAAAATTTTAAGTTTATTAAATTAATTTCACAATACTTAGTTTATTAAATTGAACATTTTTTAATTATTAATTATTTTTATAATTTTTTAATTAAAACTATAATGATTTATCATTATGTTTAAAATCTTATAATAACTAATTTATATAAGCATTAGTTTAAAATACATTCAAAAAACAATTTTTTTAAATGAAAAAATTAATAAAAATATTAATAAAAATTATAAAAAATAAAAACATTAATAAAAATGTCCATAAATCTAAATAAAAGAAATATATTTAAAATTATTATCCTAAAATACCTTTTTTCAATCTATTCAATCCATCTTTTAATTGGGGTTCTGGACAAGCTATATTCATTCTTAAGAATTTATCCCCATTTTCACCAAAAATTATTCCAGGAGAAAGATATAATCCACTTTTTTTAAGGATTTTATCTGATAATTCAGTTGAATTAATGTTTAATTCATGGCAATCTAACCATAATAAGTAAGTGGCATCACAGGAACTAATTTAATACTAGGTAATTCCTTTTTTAAGAAATCCTCCACAATTATTTTATTTTCTAATAATGTATTCTTTAATTGGTTTAACCATTCTCTACATTGGGTATAAGCTGTAATTGTAGCTTCTACACTTAAAATATTAGGTTCTGAAGAAAAATCCGCATATAATTGTTGACTTACTTTCAGATTCAATTCCTTATTTTTAATATATACCATTGCACTTTGGATTCCAGCTATATTAAATGTTTTACTAGGAGATATACAAGTAATACTATTATCTACTATGGAACTAGCTAGTGATGCAAATGGAGTATAAGTTTTACCTGGATATGTTAAGTCGCAATGAATTTCATCTGATACTAATATTACATTGTACTTTTCACATAAAGATCCTATTTTTTCTAAATCATTTTTCCCCCAAATTTTACCAATTGGGTTGTGGGGGTTACATAGTAACATTAAACTTGTTTTAGGATTTTTTAATTTATTTTCTAAATCTTTAAAATTTATACTGTATTCGTAATTTTTATAAGTTAATTTGTTTTCTAAAACTTTTCGATTATTATTTAATATTACATTAAAGAATGCATTGTATACAGGTGTTTGAATTACAATATTATCAAGGGGTTTAGTTAATTTCCGTATTATACTTATTATTGAAGGCATTACTCCTCTTGCATATAATAATTCTTCTTTTTTCATTTTAATATGATAATTATCCTCCCACCATTGAATATAAGATTCATATAATTCATTGGGGACTGTTGTGTATCCATAAATAGGGTGGTTTATTCTTTTTTTTAGGGATTCTTGTATTTCAGAGGCAGTTTTAAAGTCCATATCAGCTACCCACATTGGAAGTTCAGATTCTATTGAATCCCATTTTAATGAATTAGTATTATCTCTATTAATCACTGTTGTGAAATCGTAATTATTTTTTTCAGTATTTTTCATAGTGTATTCTTGTTTCATCATATTTGTCCATGAATTTATTTTCTAATCCGTCTGCAGGGTAGCCTAAGGATATTATACAGAATGGTTTTATGTTTTCATTTAAATTGAAAAGTTCTCTTATTTTTTCCATTTTTTCATCAGTTGGTGCTACTCCATTCCATAGTCCGCCTAAGTTTAGGTTACATGCTTCCAGTAACATGTTTTCTGCTGCCGCACTCATATCTTGTTGCCAATGCTTTTTATAGAATGCTCGTTCTATATTTGCTATTAGTACTATTGCTACTTGTGAATTTGTAACTCTTGGACATGTTTCTCCAATTGCTTTTAGGGTATCTTTATTCTTAACTACTATAAATTCCCAGGGTTCTGCTCCTAGTCTGCTTCCTGGAGCTTGCATTCCTGCTTTTAATATTTTTTCTACTTTTTCATCTTCTACTTTTTGGTTTGAATATTCTCGTATGCTTCTTCTTGTTTTTATTATTTCTTCTAAATCTGCCATTATATCAAGTACTCCATTTACTTATAATTTAATTTTTATTTAAATTAAAGTTTTTCTATTAAAAAATGTATTTTTTTTTTTAAATAAAAAAATGAAAAAAAATATATATTTATATGTTTAAATACATAATAATATAAAATATATTTTTAATACATAAAAAGAATTTAAGAATTAAACAAACTAAAACTCATATTTTTATTAAAGATATGACTGTTTAATGATATCTGATTTAATTTAAGTTTAAACTCTACACTATTGTTTGTAAAAAATGGAAAATGCTTATTTTTTTAGGTGCTTTTTAATATGAAGGGAAAATGCCAATTATTCGATGAAGAGAATAATGTTATTCTAAATAAAGAAATTGATGAAAATTACTTATTTATACCTAGTTTACCTGTTATTAAAGATTTAAAACCTTATAATGATAGTGAACTTTTTGATAACTTAAATGATAAAATTAGTATTTTAATTCCATATAAAAATGATTATATTATGCAGTATGCTAATTTTAATTATAATGAT
>NZ_DAZC01000029.1:57604-75102 GCF_002508845.1 Methanobrevibacter sp. UBA417 | reverse complement strand
TTTTAATTATAATGATTTTGATGGGGTAACTAAAGATATTGATTTATTTAATAAATCTTATTTAAAAACATTTCCCATAATGGATATTTTAGGGTTTAAGAAAATATTAGATGAAGTTTATGTAACTGGTAAAACCAGAAATTTAAAAATTTTATATTATGTGGAAGATTCATTAATTGCATCATCTAGGCAAAAAATCTTTAAATATAATAATAAGATTTATTGTATTTTTAAGACTAAATCTAATTCAAAAACTAAATTTATGGATGAAAATGATGTGAGATTATTATATAATGCACCTGATCCTTTAATGATTATTCAGAATAAAAAAATTGTAGCTGCTAATAAAGCTAATGAGAAAATTACAGGTTATAAACCAGAAGAATTATTAGGTAATGATTATTTTTTCAATAATCCACGTTTTAAAAATAAATCTTCCCCTTATGAATTTGATGAAGTTTATTCTAAATTACTTAATAAGGAACTTTTTAATTATACTGATGTTTTAACCATTAAACATAAAGATGGTAGTACAGTTTATGCTAAAGCTACAATGCAACCTTCCAGTTTTAATGGTGGGCCTGCAGTACTTTTTTATGCATTTGATATTACTGAAGGTGTTAATCATCAGATTAAAGCTGAGAAATTATTGAGTACTTTAGATTTAGTTTCAAATATTAGTAAAATTGCGTATGTTTATTGGGATTATAAGAACGGTTATGAGTGGAGTGATGAATTCTTTAATATTATAGGGGAAAAGAAGGAAAATTTAGATTTAACTAATGATATTATTCGCTCTTTTATTGTTAAAGATGACAGGGAAAGAACTAGTAAAATAATTTTTGATTCTATTATAAATAGTAATAGTGTTCTTTTTAAGACTCAAATTCAAACATCCCATGGGGATATTAAAGATGTTGAAATTTATATTGATTGTCAATCAGATGATGAGGGGCAATTAATTAATAGTGTAGGGTATATTCAGGATATTAGTGAAAATATTAAGGAAACTCAACAGCTTACAAATTTATTACAGGAAAAAGAAGTTCTTTTAAAAGAAGTTCATCATCGTGTTAAAAATAATTTACAAATCATTTTAAGTTTATTAAATTTGAATATGCGTTATAAACCTGATTCTCCTCAAGAAACTTTAGAATCTACAAAGAATCGTATTAATACTATGGCTATTGTCCATAAAAAACTTTATCAATCTGAGGATTATGCTCATATTAATTTAAAAGATTATATTGAAGAGCAAGCAAGATTTTTACTTGCAAATAATGATAATCTTGATATTGATTTGGATTTAAATTTAGATAATATTAAGGTTAGTATGGATAATGCTATTCCTTTAAGTTTAATTATTTCTGAAATTTTAAATAATAGTTTAAATTATGCTTTTCCTAATAATCAATCTGGTATTATTAATATTAGTTTAAAAACTAATGGGGATATTATTAAATTAATTATTGGGGATAATGGTATTGGGTTACCTGAAGATGTTGATTTTGATGATCCTAAGGATTTTGGTTTTTTAATTATGAAAAGTTTAATTAAACAGATTGAAGGTTCTATATTTTTATTGCCTTCTGAGGGTACATCTTATTTGATTGAATTTAATATTTAATCCTTTTTTTTGGGATGTTTATTTTTTATTTTTGTTTTAATACTTATTTGGTTTTGTATAAATTTTTTAAATATTTTCCATGCTCTGATTTTTTTCATAAATTTCTATTTTTTAAGAAACTTGTATATTTTTATGAGTTGAGGTATATGTACTTGTATCGTTTTTGTATTTTCGTATTTTGGGGTTTCAACATTAAAATTTATATATAAAGAGAACGTATATTTTATATAATAATATACGAAAACCTACAAAAAGGGAAAAACATGATAAAAACACAAAACCTACCAGAATACCTCCAAGACTACATAGAAGAAAAAACCGAAATAAAAAACCTCACCACAGAAACAACAAAAAAACAAACCTTCAACATCAACCAATTCATAAAATACCTCCAACAAAACCAAATAACAGAACTAAACACAAAAAACGTCAAAAAACAAATCAAACACTACAGACGACACTGCCTAAAAACACGAAAAAACAAAAGAACAACCGTCAAAACCTACATGATGAACATACTAGAATTCATAAACTCCGAAGAAGTCCAAGAAGAAATACAACACGAACCCATAAAAATGAAAGACATAATAGAAGTTAAAACCGAAGATCCAGAAACAGCAAAAAAAAGAATCGAAAAAATAAGCCTCACACGAAAACAAACCAGACTATACCTCCGAACAATCGAAGAAACTGGAAACAAAAGAGATTACTCCATAGTAAAAACATTCTTAGACTCAGGAATACGATTAAAAGAACTAGTAAACCTAAACAAAACAGACATACAAGCCCCACTCAATAACAAAGGATTATACACACTACCAGAAGATCGAAACGAAATAATAGAAGTACACCTAAGAGCAGAAACAACAAAAGGAGAAAACAAAGACCGTACAACATTCATAACCTACGACACCTTAATAAACATAAACGAAATGATCTTTGAAAGAATAAGCAAACTTAGAAAAAACAAAAAAGGAAAAAAACACAAAATAATACAAAGAAACAAAGCAGAACAAGAAAAAACAAGAGAAGAACTATTCACAAATCACTCCAACAAAAGAATAGGGAAAAGAGCAGTACAAGAAATAGTCAAAAAATATGCACGACTAACAGATGAACAAATAGAAAAAAACAATATAGACTGCCCAATAAATTACTATAAAAATGTAAGCGTACACATCCTAAGACACACAGCACTAAGCCACTACGCAGAAATATTAACAGTAGCAGAAGTACAAACTATAGCAGGACACAGTAACAGTCAAACCACAGACAAATACATTCACACAGACCATGAACACATGAAACAAAAAATAAAACAAAACCACATCCAAAATTATTAAAAAAAATATTTAAACCCTAAAATTAATGAAAAAATTTAATTAAAATGTTTAAAATCTTGAATAGAAGCGGAAATCTTATAGTAAAAAATAAATAATAATAGAAACTTATACAATAAATGATTAAAAAAATTTTTACAATTTAATCAAAAAAATAATACATTGTTAAATGCTAAAAGGAGGGAAAAAAATTAATGAATACTAAAAATAAAACGTTAACAATACTTATTACATTAATCTTATTCAGCTTAATTTGTATAAGCACAGTATCAGCAGCAGACATAAATAATACTACAAATAATCAAACAAGTATAAATCTAAACTCTGAAACTCAAGCAATAAGTAATAATGATAATACAACATTATTATCAACAAATAGTGAAAATACAAGTACAATAAGTTCTAATAATAACTCAAATACAAATATTGGTTCCAGTATAAGTACATTCACTGATTTAAGTAATGCTATAAACCAAAATAGTATAGTCTACCTAACTAGCAATATTACAGTAAGTAATAATGAAATTAATTATTATACTAATGGTATAAGTGTTGGAAGAACTGTTACAATCGAAGGTAACGGATACACAATAAATGGTTTAGATTCCGTCAGAACTTTCAATGTTAACCATGCAACTTTAATTTTGAAAAATTTAATCATAAATGATTGTTATTCTTATAGTAATGGAGGAAGTATTTTTTTAAACAGTAATGCTAACTTAGAACTATATAATGTAACTTTCACAGATAATTCTGCAAAATGGGGAGGAGCAATATATGGAATCAGAAACAATAAGATTATAATAGAAAATTCTAATTTCAATGGTAATGTAGCAACTTATGGTGGAAGTATATACCTTAATGAAGGTTCAATGCAAATAGTAAGTACTATTTTTAATGATTCTGGATCTACCTTAATGGGAGGAGCTATAGGAATTGAAAACAGTAATCTTATTATAGATGACTCTAATTTCAATGCTTGTGTTTCCATAAACAGTACTGGTGGTGGAATTTATAGTATAAAAACAGGTATTAGTTTAAGCAATACTAATTTCACTGATTGTGTGGCTCAAATAGGTGGAGGTATAGCTCAATTAAACAATACTTTAAACATTGAAAACTGTAATTTCATAGGTAATTCTGCATACCATTATGGTGGTGCAATTTACAATATTTACTCTAATTTAAACATATACCAAACTAACTTCCAATCAAATGTTGCTATTTATGGTGGAGCACTCTATGTAATTAATGCCTCTAGTTTAAAATTAGAAAAAAACAAATTTGAAAATAGCACTGCAGTCTATGGTGGAGCAGTCTTTTCATTCTTAAATAATGATTATACTGATTTAAATAATGAATATACTGGAAATATAGCAGTTTATGGTGCTGATTTCTACAATTCTGACAGTCCTATAGTAAGCATTTCAAATAATGTAAGTCAAACAATTAGTGCAAATTACACATTATTCAATGGAACATTACCTGATTCTTATGATTTAAGAAATTATGACTTAGTTACTTCTGTTAAAAATCAATTAACTAGTGGTAGTTGTTGGGCTTTTGCAACTTACGCTGCATTAGAATCTTGTTTATTAAAAGCTACTAATTCAAGTTATGACTTATCTGAATCTAATATGAAAAATTTAATGGCACTTTACAGTATTTATGAATACAATAATAATGTTCCAAATAGTGGTGGAACTTTTGAAATGGCTTATGGATATCTAGCTAGTTGGTTAGGACCTATTAATGAATCAACAGAAACTTATAATGATTATACTACTGTTTCTAGTGTTCTAAATAATATCTTCAATATTCAAGATATTTTAACATTCACACGTACAAGTTACACTGATAATAATGCTATAAAATCTGCTATACTAAATTATGGGGCAGTTGCGGCTTCAATTTACATGGATGAATCAATTTTATACCATAATACTTACTATTATACTGGAAGCTCTTCAGCTAATCATGCAGTATGTATTTTAGGTTGGGATGATAATTATAGTAGATATAATTTTAGAAACACTCCTTCAGGTGATGGTGCATTTATAGTTAAAAATAGTTGGGGAACCAGTTGGGGTGATGGTGGATACTTCTATGTGTCTTATTATGATACTATGTTTGCTCAAGTAGGTAAAACTAATAGTTTCACTTTTGTATTGAATAATACTAATAAATATTATAAAAATTACCAATATGACTATGTAATGATGACAGATTGGTTAGTAACTGGAACTAATAATGTTTGGTATAGTGTAAATTATAATAGTACTGGAAATGATAATCTTAAAGCTTTCAGTACATATTTTAATGAAAATACAGATTATACAGCTTACATTTATGTAAATGATGAATTAGTATATACTCAAACAGGTTACAGCCTACAAGGATATCATACTATTGCTTTAAATACTGATATCTTTTTAAATGAAGGAGATAACTTTGCAATTGATTTAAATATTAGAACTAATAGTAGTTCAGCTAATATTCCAATCCAAGAAAATGAAACCACTATTACACCTATTATTTCTGGTGTAAGTTATTTCAGTTATGATGGTAAAACATGGTATGATCTTGCAGAATATATTGATGTAGTACCAGGACACTCATATAAAGCAGGCCAAGTAGCTTGTTTAAAAGCTTTCACATTACCCATTAATAATTATGCTATAAGTGTTCCAAGCATTACTGGTATTCCTAAAGCTAGTACTACTGTAGAAGTAAATGTGTCTGATATTTATGGTAATTTACCGAATACGGGAACTGTTACAATAACTGTTGATGGTAAAGATTATACTTCTAATGTGACTAATGGAATCGCAAATGTTAATATATTATTACCTGAAACTAATGGATTAAATAATATAACTGTTACTTACAGTACAGGTTCTGAATCTACAACAATTAATAGTACTATACTTGTTAATAATTCATGTACTTTAACATGTAATGATTTAGTTAAAGTTTATGGTGTTGCAGCTAATTTAACTGGAAAGTTAGTTGATGCTTTTAATAATCCAATCATTGGTCAGCATATTGCTATTAAACTTTCAAATAGTAATGGTCAAAGTAAAGTTTATTGGGCAAGTACTGATAATAAAGGGGAGTATCAATTAGAAATTAACTTATATCCTGGTGAATATACTGCTCAAGCATCTTTTGATGGAGCTAATATTTATCAAAGTGTAAGTACTGGTGTTAAGAATATTGTTGTTACTAAATCTGAAAACTCTACTGTTTTAGTTGCTAATAAGTTTGTTGAACCTTATGGTGCTAATATGAACTTTACTGGAGTTTTAACTAATTATGCTGGATCTCCTTTAATTGGTCAGCATATTGCTATTAAGCTTTCTAATAGTAATGGTCAAAGTAAAGTTTATTGGGCAAGTACTGATGTTAATGGTGAGTATCAGTTAGAAATTAATTTATATGCTGGAAATTATCGTGCAGAATGTAGTTATTCTGGTACTAGTCAATATGAACCTTCTAGTGCAAGTACTACTATAACTGTTACTAGTTAAGTGTATTTTTTAATCTTTTATTTTTTTTATTTTTAAATTTTTTTCTTAAATTAGTGTTTTTCATTAAGTTAATGTATATGTACTTACTTATTTTTAGTATTTTCTCCAATTTTATAGATTTTAACTCTAATTTATTGTTTGCTATTTTATAAACATTTTTACTAAAGTATTGTTTTAGTATCTAGGAACTACTTTAATACAAAATTTGAATTAAATATTACTTTTTTAATTAATACTAAATTGATTAAAAGTATTATAATTCTTAAAGTAATATTCTTAATTTTAAAAGTATTACTTTTATAAAATAATACTATTAACTTAAAAAATATTACTAATTTTAAAGTGAATTTTTAGTAATACAAAATATCTAAAAAGGATTACTCCTTAAAAATAATACTTTAAAACTTATTAGTATTAATTTTACTAGATTTCTTAAAAATTTAATGTATGTATTAAAAATTAATAAGATCCAAAAAATTAATACTTATTATACTAATAGTATTATTTTTTAATTTATACACCCTATTACTTCTCCACTAAATAAGTAATAATTTTAATATAAAAAGTATTACTACTATTATAATAATACTTTTAATAAAATAA
Organism: Methanobrevibacter sp. UBA417; assembly: GCF_002508845.1. NCBI lineage: Archaea > Methanobacteriati > Methanobacteriota > Methanobacteria > Methanobacteriales > Methanobacteriaceae > Methanobrevibacter > Methanobrevibacter sp. UBA417. Next base: position 68,002 of record NZ_DAZC01000029.1, on the reverse strand, counting down.
ATAATACTAATATTAGATAATACTTTTAATAAAATAAATATTACTACTATTAAGATAATACTTTTAATAAAATAAATAATATTATTAATATGGTATTAATAGTAACAAATAAAGTAATAATATAAAATAGTTTTAATAAGATGAAACTATTTACCAAAGATTTAATAATTAAATATCCAAAAAATATGAGGAGGATCCTATAAAAAAGTGAGAAAATACTAAAATAGTATAAGTACATATACATCAACTTATATAAATACATGATTTTAATCAAAAACTTAAAATATTCTAATACTACTTAAGAATAATTCAATTTATATTTCTTTTTTTATAAATTAATTTTATATCAACAGTTTAATTTATTAATTTAAGTTTAAATGTTTATATAATTATTTATTAATTTTTTGAACTGTTTATAGTAAAGTATTTAATCTATAAAACATAGATATAACTACACTAATTTCTTATTTATTTTTTTAAAGAATTAGTACCTAAAAATTTATATATTCTATAAAAATCAAATGGTGAAAAATAGATGAGCAATAAAATAACCAAAATAGGAATCATATTACTAAGCCTAATACTAATAACCAGTGTACTAACTAGTGTATATGCAGCAGATGTAACTGAAACGCAATTTGCAGATTTCACATTCAAACATTCAGATGACTTACAAAGAACAGATTCACAATCACAAGATACTCATGGAATGACTTTTAAAGATAAGAATAACACAATGTACACAATACGAGACGATTCTGGAGCAATACCATCAAGTTATCATTCAAGTTCAAAAGATATTAAAATAGGTAATTGGACAGTAAATGAAATAAAATTAGATGATACAGGATCAGACACAGTATCATACCAATACAATATAGAAGTAAAAAATAAAAATGTTGAAATATTTGTTATAGTACAAGACAATGTAAATGCTAATTGGGATGCAACCCAACCAGGAAACCCAGTAAATTATATAATAAATAGTATAACAGAAAAATAAATAATAAATTCTATGGGGTTTAAAATAAACCCTATAATTCCATTTTTTTAAATTATTTAAATATTAAATTACTCTTTTTAAAAATTTAAGTCTTATGCATTGAAAAATTTAAATTCCACAATCATTATTTATATATTATTTAAATTTATACTCTAGCTAGATTCTAATTTTATCACAAAGTAGTTAAATAAAATATCACAAAATGGTTAAGTATATTACCACAAAGTAGTAAAGTATAATATAATTAAGATAAAAAAATATTACTTAATAAGTTCTAATTAGTGATAAAAATGGAGAATAAATATTTAAAAAGGTTAATTGATGAAGAAATTGATAAATATTTAGAAATGATAGGTGCAATCCTTATAATTGGTCCTAAATGGTGTGGAAAAACTACAACTGCAGAGCAACATTCAAATAGTATACTTAAATTACAAGATCCCGATAAAACTAAAAACTATTTAAAAATGGCAGAAATTAAACCATCATTATTACTAGAAGGTGAAAAACCAAGATTGATTGATGAATGGCAAATGGCACCTGTTTTATGGGATGCAGTTAGAAATAGTGTAGATAATTTACATGAACAGGGATTATACATTTTAACAGGTTCTACAAGTGTTGATGAATCAGAAATTTATCACTCCGGTACTGGAAGGATTCATAGGCTTCTTATGAGGCCAATGACATTATTTGAAAGTAATGAATCTAATGGAAAAATCTCAATAATAGATTTATTTAAAGATCCTGATTTAAATATTGAAGGTATTAAATCAAATTTATCAATTGAAGATTTAATTTATGCTTCTTGCCGTGGGGGATGGCCAGAAAGTTTAAACTTAAAAACAAGAGAAGGTCAATTATTTGTTGTATCATCTTATCTTACCAATATTTGTGAAAGTGATGTTTCTAAAGTTAATGGTGTTAAAAGTGATCCTAATAAAGTTAGGATTATATTGGAATCATATGCACGTAACATTTCTACACTAGCTAAAAATTCAACAATATTAAAAGATATTAATGCTAATTATGAAGATATTAGTAAACCTACTTATTATTCTTATATTGATGCATTAAAAAGATTATATGTTATAAGAGATATTCCTGCGTGGTCACCTAATATTCGATCTTCTACTGCAATTAGAACTAGTCATAAAAAAGAATTCATTGATCCATCTATTGCTGTTGCTGCATTAGATTTAAGTCCTGAGAGTTTAATTCAAGATTTGAATACTTTTGGTTTTATTTTTGAAAACTTATGTATTAGAGATTTAAGTGTTTATACTCATAGTAATGGGGGTAGAGTTTCTTATTATCATGATAGGTATGGTTTAGAATCTGATTGTATTTTACATTTAAAAAATGGTGATTATGCTTTAATTGAATTTAAGTTAGGTAGTAATGAGATTGAAAAGGCTTCTAAAAATTTACTTAAATTAAAGAGTTTAATTAATGAGAGGAATATGCGTCAACCTAAATTTTTAGCTATTATTACTGGTGGTGAATTTGCATATACTCGTAGTGATGGTATTAAAATTTTACCTATTGGTTGTTTAAGATAAAAATTTTATTATTTTTTTATTTTTCTTTTTAATTTCCTCCTCTTGAAGTGAAAGGAAAATTGTAATCGAAAGTGTGTTTTTTAGATCTAGAAAAAAATGTTTTGGGAAATTCCTTTGAAAATCCTAATCTTCACAAATTAGTGAAATGGCACTAATTACCCTATATGTACTAAATTATTTTCCTTGTTTTAGGAGTATTTTTTTTACTCTAAAAATACTTGTCGTTATACATTGGTATAACGACATAAAAAGTATAGGAAAACAAAAATTCCCCCCATCCAAAAAAATTAAATAAAAAAAAATTTAAGATTGAATATTTTAAAAATGAAAAAATTAAAATTTACGAATATAACCTGAATTTAATCAATATAAATTTTAAACAATAATTGTAAAAAAAAATAGTTAAAAGTTAAAAGTTAAAAATTAAAATTCCCTTATCTATCATAACAAATATAAAAAATGTTTACCGGACTGTTACAATAAGGACATTTCTGTAATGGGAAATCCTTAGGAAGTGTTCCAGGCTCAATACCAAAAGCAGGAGCCCCAACATCAGAAAGATAAATATAACTACAATATCTACATTCACACATCATGATTATAGAATTGTATTTTTTTATATAAATATTTTTATATTTAATTCTCCATTCCTTTCCTATTAACTAATTTATTTAGTCTTTTGTTTCTTTAAAACTAGGATTTAGTGAAAAATTTATTTAAGTAAAAATATTGAAAAAAGAATTTAAAAAAGGAAAAATAGAAGAAGAAAAATTTTATAATTTATTAGAATAGTTTGTTTATTGGATGGTTTTCCACAGGTTCAGTTCCTAATTGTGCTCCTGCTTCTGCAAACATTGAATCAGCCATTGCTGCTGCAGGGAATAAATCTAGGGAATTTTCTATAGGTCCAAATAGGCAGAAATCTCCCCCTACGCAAATTTGTAAAAGGTCTGCTCCAATATCACATACATGGAAAGCTTCTTTTCTAACATTCTTTTTAAAGTCACGTAACCAGTCCCATGCAGATGGAATGTTATGGATTCCAGATCCTACTGGGTATCCCCATTTATCTTTTTCAGCAAATGTTGCTCTTGCTGCATCTCCACCACCTTGTGTTATAGGGGTTACTGCAGTGTCCATGAAAAACTTTTCTATTCCACATTCACTAGCTAGATCTAGTAATCCTCTTTCCATTGGTGAACCACCATTATCCCAAATATCAATTTTTCCCATTACTCCAGAGTCTATTGGGTTAAATCCTAAAATAATTGAAGCATTAATATCAGTTTCTTTTAGTATATCTAGTTCTTCTTGTTCTAATGACATATTTATGGAATTATAGATTGCACGGTCAACTAATCCTGCTTCTTGCACATATTGTGCTCCTGCAGATCTTGCTTCTCCACTTGTTGAATCTATTAAGAATGGTTTGTCTGATATGTCTCCGATGAATTCTAAATATTTTTCTATTGCTTCTGGTGTTGCACCGAAACATTGTATTATACATGGATTTCCTGTTGTATCTTCCATTTCTTCCATGTCTTTAATTAGTTTTTCTGCAGCATCCTTATCGAATTCTCCAGTTAATTCATCTTTTATGATTTTGTGTCCAGCATAGAAGATTGTACCTGCAAGTACTGTTGGATATTCTCCAGGTTGTCCACCACATTTGAGTCCAGCAACTTCTACAACTTTTTGCTCAGTATTATATTTAAACATTTTTATCAATAATCCTTTTTTTTAGTAGAAAACTATTAATTCATCATCTTTTTTGAATGTATTGTTTTCTTTATTATTTATAATGGGCTGTGTTATTGTACCGGTTTTTACTTCAGGAGCTTTACTATTTTTTTGATAGTTTTTACCAGAAGGGTCTCTAATGTTTTTTTCTTTTGAATAAATTTTCATTTTTTCACATATCCTATTATTCTTTTTTTTAGAGAATATATTATAATGGAAAAAAATTTATTAAATAAGCTAAGGAGGTTTAATTAGATTGTTGGATTTACTTTTATCCGAATATTTTTTTTGATTAAATATTTTAGGTATTTTATAAAAAAATAGGTTTTGTATAAATTTTTTTTTTGGGATTAGAAACTTATTTTTTTATAAAACATGCTTTTTATTTAATTTTTTTTCTTTATTTTTTATATTCTCTTATGCTCAAATAGTATCTAAAAAAATATTAAAGTTTAATTTAATTTTTATAAAATATACTTGAGTAAATAGTAGTTTATAATCCTTAATATATAAACTTTACCAGTAAAAAAAACATAAAAATTAAAAGAATTACCCAAAAGCTTAATAAAATGAAATAAAACTAGAAAAAATAAACATAAAAATTAAAAAGATAATACTATTTTTAAAATATTTACTCAAAATTATTAAATAATTAATTGAGAAAAATATATTATAATGAGAGAGAATAAATTTATCCCCCCCCTCAAAATATTTTATACTTTCTATTACTTTTAATAAATAATACAAAATTTAGAATTTAATTGTTTTAAAAAAAATTTGATTTATAAAATTTTTTAAAAAATTAATTTTCTTATGCAACACTATAAAAACGGATATCAGGATCAGCTACCCAAGTAGGTTTAAGACCTGGAGCTACTTTAGTTTTAAATAAATCAGATTCAAGATATGCTTGTGCATGTTCCATACTATCAAATCCATGTACAACTTCAATATCCTCATCGCGAATTAATAATTCTTTAGTTAAAGCACCTTCAATATCATCTAAAAATGGTTGACGATAAGTATTGTAAACTTTAGCTGCTGCCGGACGGTTTTCTTCATCTATTTTCATTATTATATTAAGATATGCTTTTACAGCCATATTAAATTCCTCCAAAAATATAAGATATATTTTAAATATTTTTCTTTTTAAATTTTTACAATAATTAAAAAACTAAATCATTTTCTTTTTAACTATTGTTATAATTCAATTTGTAAAAATACATATATAAAGATAAAGTGACTAAACAGATACTTAAAACAAATACTAAGTGAAATAAAGAAAATAACCAAGAAAAAATAATAAATAAAACAATTTAGGTGACAGAATAGACACCTAAAATAATTTAAACTATAAAAATTATAATGAATAATAATAAAAAAAATAATAGGGAAAATCATGACAAACATAGAAAAAACAATAAAGTACTGCCCAGTAGAAATGTCACTAGATTTAATAACAAAAAAATGGGTAATACAAATAGTAAAAGATATGATGTTTGGAAAAAAACATTTTAATGAATTTAAAGAAAATAAACCAAAATTAACAAATAAAGTCCAATCAAGATGCCTAAAACAAATGGAATGCAACAACTTAATCATAAAAAATATAGATCCAGAAAATCCTAAAAATATAGAATATGAATTAACAAAAAAAGGAAAATCATTAAATAAAATTATCTATGAACTAGCAATGTATACAGTAAATACAGATGAATATAATCAATATTACAGTGAAGAAACCAAAAAAAATATTAAAAAATTATTTAAAGAAAAATTAAACATAAAATAAAAACTTTAATCATCTAATTTAAAATAATTCCCATCATTATCTAAACCAATAGGATATTTACAACGATCCTTCCAAGTATCACTCATAAGAGAACTTACAGGTTCCATGTTAAAAGATTTCCTGAAATTCTCCCTAGCAGATTCAACAACATCCTCATTTATAGTTGTATCATCCTTAAAAATCTCCCATAAGTCTAATAAATGAAGTAAAGTAATTTGAGTTTTACCATTATACTCGTAAACATCTAAAACTTTAAATTTACTATCATTAGCTGCAGTATACAATCCCCAATCAGTATCATGTTCAAAACTAGATAAATCTTTCATCTGATTAGATAATATTAAGAACCTATGACTTGCAGTTATTTTCCCAATTTTAGAACTTGCATCAGTAAAACCTTTCTCTTGTAAAATTTCACCTTTAACATATTTATCCTCAATTTCAGGACTTAAATCCACATCCCTTACTAAATATTTAAGATTATTATATGTTGCTTCATAAATTTTATATTCAGGTGACTGTTCATCACTTAAATTAATACTATCCTTTTCATTATCATAAGGATTAAAAATATAAAAGTTACATTTTTCTATAAAATTAGTGTATTCCCAATCTATTAAATCTACGTGTTCATACAATTTCATAAGTTCATATCTAACTTCCATTAAAGCAAAACCAATTAAATTGTCACCAACAGACTCTTCACCATCAAAATAAACACCTAAAATAGGATCATCATATCCTGGAAAATATGCTAAAACTTTATTTTTGGTATTAAATAATTTATTTTTCAAGGATTCATTACTCATAGCACTATAGTATAATACATTTAAAAAAACAGTATACTGGATTTTTTCCCAAATTTCCTCTTCTTCTTGGGAAAATTCAATATTTAAATCTTTCAATTCATCATAAGAACTTCTAATATCCACATGATTATTAAAATATAAAATTTTAGAAGCTAATAAACCATGAGCTATTGAAGTAAATTTAAAAGAATTATAATGAAAACCATATTCTGTGCTATGTATTAAGTCCTTTTTAATGACAAATAAATCATCACTTAAACTTATTTTATCCCAAATATTAATATTATCATCTAAGTAGTAATCCTCTTCTAATCCTTTTAAAGTGTATAAAGGTTTTCCATATTTATTCCAACAATCCCCAAACAAGGGTAAACTTTTTAATTCTTGAATATTAGGTGAGAATTCTTCTATACGTGTAAATCTCCAATTAGGAGGTTTAGGGAAATATTTATCAAACTCTTCTTGATCTCTTAAGGCCATGAAAAAATTAGTCCTATAATTTTCCCCAGAACCCATCCTCCAACCTATAGTGAAACTTGAATATGTAGGATACATTAACCATGGTGGTGCAGGAAATTTACCTTTTTCATAACGGAAATATTTACTAATTAAATCAATTTGACCCCTTTTCAATTCATTATAAGGTTTTTCATCTAATTCCTTTATCTTACCTATTAAAAACTTCCGATTTTCCTCTTCATTATCAGTTAAATTAAGCTCTAAAACATTTTTAAACTCATTTAAACTATTTTGTAATGATTCATCCTCATCTTCAACCATGCAAAAATCCCCCCCTCTAAGATTACAAAGTTTTTTCTATTAAATCAAGAGTTTCTTTAACAGTAGTACTTACTTGGTATAAATTAAGATTATCTTGATTTATGGTTCCTTCACTCACCATAAAATCTAACATTTCAAATAAAGTATTGTAATAATTGTTTATATTATAAATTATGATAGGTTTATCATGTTTTTTTAATTTCTTTAAAGTTAAGATTTCAAAAAATTCATCTAATGTACCTAAACCACCAGGCACTATTATGAATGCATCAGAGTCTTCAAAGAATAATTTCTTCCGTTCCTGCATACTATTAGTTAATACTTTACAGGTGCAATTATTATTCATTCCCTCAAAATCTTCCATCCAATCTGGTGCAATACCTATAATTTCTTGATTATTATCTTTCACTCCATGAGATACAGCACCCATCATACCATCATCTCCAGCACCAAAAACTAAAGTATGTCCCCTTTTAGCTATTTCCTCACCTAAAAGATAACCTTTATCCTTATATTCCTTATTAATTTTATTAGTCCCTGATCCATAAAGGCATATGCGCAAAATTATCAAAACTCCCATAATTAAATCATTAGTAATTAGTTAATAGTTTTGTTTTTAATTATTTTAATAGTTTTATACTTAAGACTATAATTTACTTTTTGAAGTAGAAAGGGCTCTGTCAAAAACTTAGTTGATATTATTTTTTAAAAAATATTAGGAGTTATATTTTTTTCATATAATAATGTTTAAATTTTAATTTAAGTATCGTACAATTAATATATTAGCTTAATTTTACATGTTAAGGTGAATTATTATTAATTAGTACTACAAAAACTCATAGAATTAAAAAATCATTATTTCATTGATTTAAATTTTAACCAAAATTTTCGTACATAAAAACGAGAAAACAAATATCAACTAAGTTTTTGACAGTGCCGTAGAAAGATTTAAAAAAGTTTATATTACACTTAAAAGAATATACTTAATCATATACATAATTAATTCTTAAAGGGGGGATAAAGATAATAAAAATTGAAAAAAAGTATATTCTTGCAATATTAATTATAATGATTGTGGCGGTTAGTGCTTTATCTACTGTTAGTGCTTATTATTATAAAGGTACAGGATTTTCACATACAATACCTGAAAGTAAATATTCAAGTATGAGTGTTTCTGATATTCTAAGTCAATACTCAGATACTGATTGTAATAGTGAAGTAAGTGGTACTTGTACTAAAGTAGTTGACGGGGACACTATATATGTTTCTGGTGTTGGGAAAGTCCGATTTGTTGGAGTTAACACACCTGAACGTGGAGTTGAAGGATACAATACTTCCAAGAATTTTGTTAAAAAATTATGTCTAGATAAAACTGTTAGTTTAGATATTGATGATAGTAAAAATAAGGATAAGTATGGTCGTACTTTAGCAGTTGTTATAGTTGATGGTAAAAACTTAAATCAAATCTTACTTGATGAAGGTCTTGCAGAAATAATGTATATTCCACCAAGTGAATTTAATCCATACTCTTGGCAATCAGATTCCAGTAGTACTTATAATTTCATTGGAACATGTGATAGTACTTTAGGTGCAACTTATAGTTTTATGGATAATTTTTACTCATTTTTCGGTATAAACCGTAATGATAACAATAATAATGTGGAAAATACTGTGCAAAATAATGTTAATGATAATGTTAATAATTATGAAATATTAAGTGGTACTTTCAGTACTGCTAGTTCATTATCTGCTAAAACTTATTGTACTGTTAACATTGGAGCTGAGCATGCTGGTGAAAATTTACAAATAAGTGTATTATATAGTCGTGATGGAAGTAATCTTAATCATGGAATTATAGTGCCTAAAACTGTAAGTTCTCAAGGAAACTTAAAAGTAGCAAGTAAAGATGCATTTAAGTATTACCCTGATCATGCACTTATAACTGTTTATGATAAGAGTGGGAATACTTTAACTACTAAAGAAGTGAATTTGGATCCGAGTTCAGGCTCTCAAAGCTTCTAATAAATAATTTTCTTATTTTTTCTATTTTTTTTTAATTTCTTATTTAATTGTATAAATTGTTGTTTCTAATTAAATTCTATTAGTCTTTATAAGAACTATTTTTTTTTAATTAAAAAATATATGATTCTTCAAACCTTTTATTTTTAAAGAAAAAGGAATAATATTTTATTCTTTTTTCACATTTACTCTTTTTTTAAAATATTAAAATTTATATTAACAAATTTAAAATCTTATAAAATATACTAAAAAATAACTAGCTAGTAATATTAAAACAACACCTAATTAAAATACTTACTAATAGATAATTCTTTATTTTAAATTATTAATACTATAATTAAATAAGATTAATCTACTATTTAGGGTTTAACTTATAAGTCAATCTACATATAACTTAATTAAAATTGTTTATATCTTATATAAAATTTTTATAAAAAAAATTAATTTTTAGAATTTATTTAATTTAAAATTACAAAATTTTAAAAAGAAAAAAAATAAAAAAAGTTAGGGATATAATGTTCGTAGAGTACTTTGCACCATTATTAATTTTCCCGAACTAGAATCTTTATACACTTTACCCATTTCAGTATAACCTTTACCACTTGCATTACTGGTATCAGGTGTGTCGTTTAATTGTTGGCCTTGATCTACCTGAGCTACTTTCTGCATAGCATTCATAGCATCTTGTTTTTG
>NZ_DAZC01000029.1:53523-57495 GCF_002508845.1 Methanobrevibacter sp. UBA417 | reverse complement strand
GCATTCATAGCATCTTGTTTTTGACTTTGACTCATATCCTCATTAAAAACAACACTTTGCATGTTCCAACTCATAACAAGGAAAACAAGTAAACCTACAGCAATAACTAGCATAGCATCAACAAGATTACCTACACCAGCCATTGGATCTTCTTCTTCATGTTTACGTCGTCTACGACTAGTCTCACGAACCATAAAAAAATCACTTTCCATAGGATTTTAAATGATTCAACTTATCTAAGACAACATCAGCTAAAGCATCAAGATTAGATAAATACTCCTCATACCAATGACTTCTAACCTTAGAGACAAAGTAAGCAATCGCACCAGCACCAATACCAACAACAGTAGTATCAAAAGCTACAATAATAGCTTGAGATAAAGTATTCACATCACCTGTTCCTAAAGCTGCAAGACCAGGACCCATAGGGATTAAAGTACCCATCAAACCAAGAGTAGGACCAATACGAGTAATAATATCAGTTTTCTCTAAAGACTTCGCAGTCCTATCCTCCTCATTTTCAATAAACTTACGAGCCAAAGCAACACGAGAATCCTTAGTCAAAGAACTAGAAGAAGCAATCTTATCCAAAACCCTTCTTTGAGATTTAGGAATATTACTAGAAGCAATAACTTCTTTCATACTCTCTACACTATCTGATTCTGTTATATTATAAATTAGTTCACGCATAGTTTTCATAGAAACTTTCTTACGTGAAGTATACTCAGATATGAGACCTCCTAATATTATAATTGAAATAATCGCAAATAATAATAAAAATACAATAACTGGAATCTGTAAACTTTGAGAAATAACATCTAAAGCAGATGTTAAAAAGCTACTTCCAGGAATGCTTGAAACCATTTAATTTTCACCTTTAAAATTTTTTTTAAATATAAATTTTTAATTTTTAAATTTTTTTTTTTAATCTAATAAGCTAGATTTTTTTGTCATAGAATATCCAATTACTATTAAAACTAGTGCTAAGACTATGAACATGAACAATGAATTAAAAGATTGGATGTTAATTCCACTAAACTGTTTACTTAGTGCAGTTGCTATGTTTGGTAAAACTATAGCAGATAATAGGAAGTAAACCCCAAGGAATAATTCAAAATTACCTAAGATTATAGGGTAAGGTTTTTTAATAAACTTAACAATTGTATTAGAAGCAAAATATGAAATTAATATAGTTGCAACTAATGCAACTGCAACATATTCACTTAAAATAAATACACCAATACTTACAGTAGGAGCAAGTAATAATATAGTTGCAATTATAACTCCAAAACAACATGGACAAGGAGCAATAACAACCATACAAGTAGCCGTACTAGTATTCTTATTATGCACCTTATACTCACGAATAGTTAAAACACCTGCCACAATCATAATAGCGGCCATTATAATAAAAAATCCAGAATTATAAGTATAAATCAAATTAGTTAACTGACTAGTATAATAAGACGCCACCTTAGACAATATTAAAACCCCAGCACCATAACCAATACATACTCCAGCAAGATACTTCTTAGAAATATTAGACAAACCAGAAGCCAAACCTACCTTAATACCAAAAACCAAAACAGCAGATAATATTCCCACTTGCATTAAAATACTTAAAATTTCCATTAAATATCATTTCTCCAAAAAAAAATATTATTACTTTTTCCTATGAGATAAAAATACACCAACACCTAAACCAATAATAAGACCTAAAACCAAACCTACAACTAAAGGTAGGGCTAAATTAACATTATCATTATTAGATTTATTATCATCAGTAGTATCAACTAACATCATTGCATTAAGTAAATCCTCATCATTATCAGATGAAATAAAAACTCGATCCTTTAATTCAGGATATTTACTTATAATAGAACGTGCTTCATCTTGATAAGCTATAACAACAATTCTTTTATCTGTATTATTTACACTATGCAATAGTATATGCTCAACTTCACTTGAGGAAGTGAATTTATACACACTAATATTAATATTATTAGAATCAGCTAAATTTTTAGCATTAACACCATTATTATTATCAGCAATCACCATATGATTATCAGTTACATCAACACCATGAGCTGTAACATTAGAAACACTTAATATACATACTAATGTAAATATAATTAAAATTTTTTTGAAATTCATTCTACCTTAAAACCTCCACTAAACTTTATCTAATTCTAAAATCCCAGGCTTAACTTTCCTTAAAAAAGAAATTATAATAACATTCATAAGACCTTCTAAAATTCCAACAAGAATATAAAATGGAATAAGGCTTGTTATTAAAATTTCAAAATTACCAGAACCTGAAATCAGAATTATAAACATTTGACAAACACTAGCTAAACTAATACTAGCTAAACTTGCTAAAAACACTGCAAACTTATCATTTAAATCTTTAAATATTAAATAAAAAATACTCACTATAAATGGGATAATAATACCCATAACTAATACATTAGCACCAAGAGATACAATTCCACCCATACCTAAAAATAATGCTTGAACTAAAAGTGCTATAAATGTAATTATAATACCACTATAAGGACCCATAATTAACACAGCTAAAGGTATTAAAAAGAAATGTACTGGAATACCAAAAGGTGTAGGGATACTAATACCTGAACATATTGTCACTGCAGCTGAAAAAAAAGCTAAAAGTATTAGTCTGTGAGTATAATCTTTACTAGCTCTAAATTTATAGAGAAAAATACCAATAAAAATTATACAAATAATCCAATAAATAATAGATTGATCTAAAGGTATTATACCATCAGGTAAATGCATAAAAAATTAAACCTCCCTAATAATTAAACATTTTAATCATAATAAAAATTTATATAAAATTACAACACCAATAAAACCAACAATAAAGACAATACTTAATAATATAATATTATTTAATGAAAAAATAGAATCAGACCCATTATTTCCATTACTATTATTTACAGATTGATTATCACTAGTATTAGCTGTAAGATTTGTATTATTTGAATAATCACTTGATTCAACTTGGCTTGTAGAACTTGAAGGGTTAGAACCTGAACTACTAGAACTTGTAGAATCACTAGAACCTAGACTACTTGAAGATGAACCACTGGAAATTGAAGCATGAGAACTACCAGAACTTACAGATGCATGAGAACTACTACTGCCTGATGATGCATGATTAACACCTGAATTACTTGAAGAGCCACTTGAAACTTCTTCAACATATTCACTACCATGACCTGGATGAGCTGATACAAAACTCAGACTTATACATAAACTTAAAATTAAAATAATAAATAATAATGATAATTTATTCAAATTCTTTATAAAAAACATCTCCCCATATTTTATTTTATTGATAAAAAAAAATTTTTAATAATTATAAAAAAAGTAAAAAAAAATTTATAAGTGAAAAAAATAATTATTAATTCACTTATAAAATTTTTAAAAATATTTATTCATTTTTTCGGGTTTTAATAAAACCAAAACCTGCAAATGCTCCAATAATTAAAACTAAAATAATTGCATAAATTAAATTATTAGAATTAATACCTGAACTAGATGAAGCTTGTTGGTTAATCTCATAAGCTGCACCTTTAGCATCAGAACTAGATGAACTAGAAGAACTTACACTATTAGATCCAATATTATTAGAAGAACCAAGATTGGAATTAGAAGCACTAGTAGAACCTAGAGAGTTAGAAGCACTTGAACCATGGTTGGATTGGATTGAATTAGAAGAGGAACTAGAAGATCCACCATTATCAACAATCACAGTACCATTATTTTGATTATCATTCTTTTTCATAGAATCTAATAAGTCTTGTTTACTCATATTTGGAAGACTTTTAAGATAAGAAATTGCATTAGTATCTTTACCTCCTCCAGATTTAATGAAATTGAATTGTTCTTGGGTTATATAACGAGTTTCAGAACCTAAGATACTATTTCCTTCTTTAATATTTGGATTAG
>NZ_DAZC01000029.1:52968-53253 GCF_002508845.1 Methanobrevibacter sp. UBA417 | reverse complement strand
TACATCATCACTAGTTAATCTTTGATCCATATAATTTCCTAAACCTGGAGATATACCAAGTAAATATTCTAAACTATCATCTTTACAATATATACTAGATGCAATGTAAAAGTATGATTCATTTTCATTTAATGGATAATTACTTTGAATATAATCAGTCATGAAAAATCCTGGTTGAACTCCAGGACAAGCATGTCCATGGAAAAGGAATGTTACTAATTGGTCAAATGCTAAATCTCCAGCCCATGCATTAGTTAAACTTTGAATGTTAAACCAATTACCATC
>NZ_DAZC01000029.1:0-52756 GCF_002508845.1 Methanobrevibacter sp. UBA417 | reverse complement strand
TTCATTATATCTTATGTAAACAGACATTAATTTACCATCATCTTGTTTTAATACAAAAGTAAACCATAATGGTTTCCACATTGGTCTGTGGTCTGGTAATAATGTGTATCTACTTAATCTTGAACCGAATACTTCATATATTCCATCCCATACAGCTTCTGTGGTTTGTTCATTAATATAACTGTAACCTGCAGTTGTAAGGATTTCAAAATTAGGCATTCCTTTTTCAATTTCTATACCTAATTCTTTTTTGAATATGTCTTTAGCTAAATTACTTGCTGTTAATCCGATTTCTTTAAAATCATTATAAGTTAAATTTCCACGATTTGCAATAGTATCATTACGAATTGCATTTGGTAAATTTAAACTCATCATATAATTATAATCTAAACCATGAGCTTCAATAGCTTTTATTCTAGTTTCTCCAGCGTTTGTAGCATTTTTACTTGTTGGGAAAGTAATATTCTTTGCTGAACCGATTAAGTAGTAATATTGTTCTTCTGTTAAGTTTTCTTTTTCTAAGAGTATACTTACTAAACTAGCAGGATTTGTATTTATCCGGTTAATCCACCAAGTATTATATTTCAATTGTTCTAAACTACCGTTACCTTTTATTCCAGTTTCTTTTTCAAATAGTTTTTTGTTTTCTGCTGAATTGTATTGCATTAAAATTAATGTTCCTGATCCTGGGCTTGTAACTTCATATTTATTACTTGTTTTATTATAAGTTACTACAGCATCTTTCCATCTTATAAAAGCCATCATATTAGTAGTTGCACCAGTTGATGTAGTATCGAATCCTATATATCCACTTTTACCTGCTGTTGCATCTAAAAAGAATAGTACTGCATCACTAGCAGAATCTCCAGGGATTCCTAACACTTTATAAGATGTTATATCTCCAGGTGATCCACTTCCACCATCAGTTGCTTTTATTGGAGGGTAATATTGCATTAATGCTTCAGTTATTGTGTAACCTCCAAGTGTTCCTTCACAGATATGTCCGTGGAAGGCTGCTTCTTGCAGAACTAAGTATGATACATTATCGTACCATCCATTAGCTAAACTTGCGAAAGAAAATGCGTTTTCTCCACCTACTGCTTTATAGAGTTGGTTCCATTGAGCTTTAGTCATATTTTCAGATATACTTCCTAAATAAGAATAAGTTGTAGATCCATTTAAGAATATGACTGCATTTAATTTATTACCATTTCTTGTTACAAAACAAAAATCTATTGGACTAGTAGCTGTTTGACGTAACATTAGCATGTTTCCTAAACCATAAGAAATTCGGTTTCCATAGTTTAGTATTCCTTCTATTGCATCTTCACTAGTTTGTCCATTTAATTTTGGTACACCTGCAGTGGTTATTGCTAATATTTCATCTGCAGTGTTGAAATTTAGGAGTGAATCTGCTTTTGCTGTTACATCTCTTCCTAATTGGTAACTTTCGGTAGCTTTCATATTGAACACTAAATTTCCTAATAAATCACTTTGATTATTATTTATTTTTAATAATTGTGATTGAGTTATATATCCAGGTGCTGAAACTGTAATGTTAATAATGGAATTTGCATTTAGTTTCACATGGTATATATCATTTGAATAGGTTTTGTTTAAATTTAATGTATTGTTGTTTTCTTTAATATTAATTGTAGGATTGATTATTTTATTATCTTCTGAGTATTGATAATTTATTTTTAAATCAAGATTGTATGTTGATTTATCATTGGAGTTACTAGAATCTAATTTAATATCATTTGTGGAGGATTCAAGGTTATTTGTGTTATCTGTATTAGATATTGTTGTATCCTCTACTGCTGATACTGTTCCTATTGTTAGAAATATTAAAGTTATTAAAACTGCTAAAAATTTTCGTCCATTTGTCAAAAAATACACACCCTTTTTTTTAATTTTTTCTATTAAAAAAAGGTTTTTGTTGTGATAAAGATTAATTTTATTTTTATCACGTTGAAACTTTCTAAAGTAATACTAATATAAACCTTGTTATTAAAAAATACTTATTAAACAAGAAAAAAGTAATACTTAAATATATAAAAAACTAATAAAAACAATAACAAAACACTCCAAAGGAACCAAAAAAACAACTAACTAAAAAAAATCTAATAAAACACTGAAAAAAACTAAAAAAACAAACATAAATAAAAAAAACAACCCCTAAAACATTAAAAAAGAAAACAAACAATTAAATAAAAAAAATAAAAAAGTTAATACTCAAAACAAAATCAAAACTGATCCTTTTCAGGTTTAAGTAAAAATATAGAAATCAATAAAGCCATTACAAATAAAATTAATTGTAAAAAGAAAGCTAAATTAATCCCCTCAATACTAACATCACCATGAGTACTTATAGCACTAACAAAAGTTAAAAGAATAGTAGTACCAAGAGCAGCAACAATCTGTCGATTACTATTAATAATACTCATACCCTGATCATAATCTGATTTATCAACTTCTTTAAGAGAATAACTAAGCATAGGGAATAAAAGAAGAATTACACCAAACATTCGAATAACATACAATAATATAACATAAATTAGATTAACATTCACATTAAAGAAAATAAAAGGCACACAACTAATAATCAATAAACAAGATCCAAGAATACTTGTAAAATGGCCACCAAATTTTTTATAAAATCCACTTCCAAAAGGACTAAAAATAGCTTTAACAAGAGTAGCAGGTAAAATAATATAACCTGTAATTATAGCAGACACTCCTATAGCAGATTGTAAGAATAAAGGAATCAGTACAGATCCACTCATCCAAGCAAAAAAACCAATATAAATTATAATATTTGATAAACGGAATAAACGATTATTAAATAAGTCTAATTTAATAAATGGCACATCCATATTTAACTGTCTTTTAACAAAAAATCTTAATAAAAATATTCCTAAAATAAAAATAATAATTGGAATAATAATATTAATTTTATAAGATAAAATTGTTATTGCTAACATAATTAATATACACTAAATCCAAGAGATAAAACAGATGTAAAATCCATTCTAACAGAATATTTCTTATTAAGATTATAAACATATTTATTAGCTAATACTATTACAATTAAACATATAAATGCAAGTAATAAGAAAATTTTCCTCCAACTTGAGTAATCTACAATATAACCTGCAAGAGTTGGCCCTATACATGGAGCTAAACCTATAACCAAACCAAGATAACCTAAAGCTTTAGCATGAGAATTCTTAGTGAAAATATACACCATAACAATTAGAGTTAAAGTAAAAATAACACCAGCACCTACTGCCTCTAAAACACGGCTTAAAAGAAGAATAAAAAAGTTAGGTGAAAAATAGGATATAATACAACCTACAATGAAAATACTTAAACAATTAATGAAAAGATTACGAATATCATATTTACCAATTAAATAAGGAGTACTAATAGCCACAATACCCATAGTTAAAACATAAGCACTAGTTAACCATTGAGCTAAACTTGCAGGTATATAATAAAATCACTCATAATAACCGGTATTGCATTACTTATTAAACTCTGACTTAAAGCTACAGAGAAAGCACCAGCAAGAATAATTCCAACCATTAACTTTTCTTCTTTTCTTAAAACAAAACTCAAATAAATCAGTACACCTAAAAAAATTTCTTAAAAAAACAAAAACATTATTTAATTATATATTTCTCCATCCTATAAAGCTCATATACTAAAAATATTCAATCTTTAAAGTATAAATAAGCTTGTTTTAAAATTGGAATAATTATATACACATAATTACTACTTACAGGGTAACCTAATAATGTGAAAATAATAGCAATTATTGCGGTTAACGGGAAAATAAGAATATTTCGAACTTTAGGAATAATATTAGAAACATCACCCATAAAACCTTTTCTTGCACAATAATAGAACTCTAAAGCCCAACAAATACCAATAATAACAAAATTCAAATGGAATAATAATGTAAACACTGGGAATGTTTGACCAGCCTCAGAAATCAAAGAATAAAATAAAGGAACCAACACTACCCCTAAAAGTAGAAATAGCATAATCCATAAACTAATTTTATCTGTTTTATGAATATCCTCAAGCATATGTCTTAAACCAATCCAAATCAAACCTAAAATAACAAAAACAAAAACACATAAAAGAATATCCAACATTAAACCAGAAATATAAGTATTATAAGCACCAGGTTGTAAAAGTGCATTTAAAGATTCAGGTCTTTTAATATCTAAAACTAAAATAGTCATAGCAACAGCAAAAATAGCATCAGTTAAAGCCTTTAAGGCATCACCATCAATTTCACTTCTATAAACCTTTTCAATAAAACTCATAAAAAAAATACTCCAGTATCTAATAATTAATTAAATATTATATAAGTTATATTATAAAAATTCATTTAAAAAAAGTAATGAGGAAAGTTATTCTTCTGAAGTTTTAGGTTTAATAAAAAGTATTGAAATTAATAATGCAACAATAAAAATAATCAATTGTGCAAAGAATGCAAGATTAATACCTTGAATACTAACAGTACCATTAGGACTAATAGCACTAACACCTACTAAAAGAGCAGTAGTACCAAGAGCAGCAACAATCTGACGATTACTATTAATAATACTTAAACCTTGAGTATACTCCTCCACTACCAATCCCCTTAAGAGAAAATGCAAGCATAGGGAATAAAAGAAGTCTAATACCAATAATCTGGATCATATAAAAAATTGCAACCAAATTCAAATTAGTATTAACACTAAAGAAAAACAAATGGAATACAACTAATAGTAGCAAACTAGAACCTAAAATACTTGTCTTATGGCCACCAAAAAGTTTATAAAACCTACTACCTAAAGGATTAAGTAAAGCTTTAAGTAAAGTTGCAGGTAAAATTACAAAACCCGTAATTATAGCAGACACACCAATTGCAGATTGTAAAAATAAAGGAATTAAAAATGCACCACTCACCCATGCAAAAAAATGCAATATAAAGTAAAAAATTACCTAAATGGAATAAAGGATTATAAAATAAATCCAATTTCAAAAAGGAATCCCTTAGATTTTAATTGTCTTTGAACAAAATAAAGCAAGAAAATAATACCAATAACTAAAGGAATAATAACAGTATCAGAATGTAATTTATCAGATAAATCAGTAATCGCAAACATAATAAAAAGTACACCTAAACCTAAAGTAAAAACTGATGTTAAATCCATTTTAACAATTTTATGTTCATGAATATCTTCTACATAAAAGCAGCTATAAAAGCACCAGCAAGTATAGTTGCAACCATAATCATTTCTTGTTTTTTAAGAGCGAATTCCATAAAACATTAATCCCCTTAAATATTTTTTTCTCATTAATAATACTTCACATGATGTGTCCTTTTTCAGATTTAAGTAAAAATATTGAAATTAAAACTGCTATAAAGAATAAAATCATTTGTAAGAAGAAAGCTAAATTAATCCCTTGTAAACTAACACTACCTTTAACACTTAAAACACTTACAAAAGCTAAAATTATAGTAGTACTTAATGATCCAACAATTTCACGATTACTATTAATAATACTTAAACCTTGAGTATACTCTTTCTCATCAACCCCTTTAAGTGCATAAGCAAACATAGGTAAGAATAATAATATTAAACCAATAATACGAACAATATAAATAAGTACAATAATTATCAAGTTCACATTATCATTAAAGAATATAAAAGGAATACAACTTACAGCTAATAATAAACAACCTATAATACTTGTAAATTTACCACCAAACATTTCATAAAACTTACCACCAACAGGATTTAAAACAGCATTAATAATAGTAGCAGGCAACATCACTAAACCACAAATAACAGCAGAAACACCTAAAGTTGATTGTAAAAATAGTGGAACTAAAATATAACCACTCATCCAAGCAAAACAACTAATATAAATAATAATATTCACAACAAGGAATAAATGATTATTAAATAATTTCAAATTAATAAGAGGCACTTCCATATGATATTGTCTGTGAATGAAGAATACAAATAAAATAATTCCAACAATAATAGGAATAAAACTATAAAGTAAACTAATTCCATTAAGAGTAATATTAGTAATTCCAATCATTATTAAAAGCATACTGAACCCAATAGCGAAAACTGAAAGGACATCCATTGTAGTTTCCGTAGTTTCCTTCTCAACATTATAAACATAATGAAGACCTAATAAGATAATAATCACACTAACAATAGCTAATAATAAGAAAATATTTCTCCAACCAGAAAAATCAATAATAAAACCAGCAAGAGTAGGACCAATACTAGGTGCAAAACCAATAATTAAACCAAGATAACTTAAAATAATAGCATATTTATCCTTAGAATAAATATATAAAATCACAATCTGAGTTAAAGTAAATAGTACACCAGCACCTAAAGCCTGAAGAATACGACTAACAACCAATACAATGAAATTAGGTGCAAAATATGACATAACACATCCAACAAGGAAAATACTCATACATGTTAAAAACAGTTTCCGAACATCATACTTATTAATTAAATAAGGAGTAGCAATAGCAACAACACCCATAGTAAGAGTATAAGAACTAGTTAACAATTGAACAACACTAGCATTAATAACAAAATCATGCATAATAACTGGCACTGCATTACTAAGCAAACTCTGACTCAAACTAGCAAAAAAAGCCCCTGAAAATAGAACTACAACCATTATTTTTTCATAACTTAACAACTTAAACTTCATAATAATATAATTTTATTCATATAATAATAATATTAATAAAACATTCCCAACTTTAATAAAAAAAATCTAATATTATATAAGCTAAATCTAAATTTTATAATTGATGTTATATCAGATTTATTATTTAATTTTCGCAGTATTAGAAAACCTTAAATTTTTTTCTAAAAGCAATAAATAGGTTTTTTTCATGGAACAAAATATATTATGAATCAAAACATAAAGATTAACACTATATAAAAAAAACTTCATATACTTATAATAAGCAAATTTAAAACATGACAAAAAATAGAATAATAATAAACATAAAGGGAAAAAAACTATGAAAAAATGTAGTAAATGTGGAGAAAACAATTCCAATGATGCAAAATACTGCACAAAATGCGGAACAACACTAGCAGAAAATTTAAAATATTGCCCATACTGCGGATCCAAACTAGAACCAGGAGTACTTAAATGTAAACACTGCGGAGAATGGGTACAAAACAATCCAAACAATACCAACATAAGCAATGCATTAAACAATCAAGACCCAAAAATATTAATAATAATAGGATATCTAGCAACCATAATAAGTTTCATAATAACAATGATTATGTTAGATACACCATATATAATGTTGAGTGGAATATTAACATTAAACTTCATATGGGTATTCCTATGTTTAATATGTGGAGCATACATATTCTTAAAACATGAAAATGAAGTAATAGATTTAATAGGAACAAATCTAGTAAAAATTCATGCCATTGTTATAATTGCAATAAATGTAATATTTCTCTTATTATGTATCTTGGCATATACATACAACCCATTTGCATATTAAAAATTCCTTTTATTTTACTT
Organism: Methanobrevibacter sp. UBA417; assembly: GCF_002508845.1. Taxonomy (NCBI): domain Archaea; kingdom Methanobacteriati; phylum Methanobacteriota; class Methanobacteria; order Methanobacteriales; family Methanobacteriaceae; genus Methanobrevibacter; species Methanobrevibacter sp. UBA417. The sequence goes on along the minus strand of NZ_DAZC01000029.1, from coordinate 45,163 downwards.
TTTTTAAATCTGTTAATTGATAATAATCTTGTTCTGATGCATCATGAAACTCATATGGGGTCCAAGCATCCGGTAAAATATTTTTCACTTGATTATATGTCTTTGTCCTATATTCATGAGCTTGTTCTTGAGGTATTTTTTTACGTTCGAGTAAAGTTGAATGATAATCTACTTCATGTCTCATACAGATATTATGTCTTCTAACATTACGTCTGAATTTTCTAACTTGAGCATCAGTCCAATTAGGATGAATATAATAATCTTCTGATGTTTGCCCTTTATGTTTATATGAACTATAATTATCTTTGGTAACATTTAATGGTCTGAATCTACAATCCATGATTTGAACTCCCCATTCAGCACATTTTACACGTTTTTTTTCTAATTCAGTATAAGGTAATTCATAATTATAAACCATAAAAACTGATATATCTTTATGAGTAAAACCTGCATCAAGGAGTATTTGAATTTGTTGTTTTATTAAAGGGGCTTCTTCATATTTATTATCCCAAGCTATTCTGAGATTTTTAAACCCAGCATCTTTTAACATTTTACATAGTTCGGGATGTTTTCTAAGTATTCTCCCATCAAATCCTGATTGTGATTCGACATAACTAATTTTATGTTCTTTTTTAAGTTCTATTAATTCCTCTAGAATATTTTTAATATAAGGATTAGCTAATAAGTTATTATCATAAAATACTAACTTCTTTTTTATAATCTCATCTTTAATAGTTTTTTTAGATAAAAATTTTGGTTCGATAATATAAGTTCCACAGAACCCACACTTACGAATACAACCTCTAGTTGTATGTAATATTTGATAATCCACATCAACCAAGTCATAAGCAGGAGTTAATTTTTCAGCATCACTAACAGTTCCAGTTATAACATCATCACACTTTGTATGTTTTTTACAATGTTCCGGCATTAAAGATGCATATACTCCACCTACGATAATAGGGGTTTTGGGATATTTATTTTTATAATGTTGAACAGCATCTATAACATATTTAGACCAGTAAGTGAAAATTGAAGTTACACATATTAAATCAGGTTTAAATAAATTTTTAGGTTTATCAAGGTGATCAAAATTTGCTTGTGAGGAATCTATATTTTTTTTATCTTCATATCTAATCAATTTTACTTCAATTGATTTAGAACGTAAATATGAAGCTAATTTAAGTAAACCTATAGGTAAAAAATTGGAATGATTTCTACTTTTATTAGGAATAGGAAAATTAGGTTCTACCAGTAAAACACATTTTATATCTTCTGTAATCCAATCTTCAAATTTCATTTTAAAAACTTTTATAATTTATATTATATTTATTTAATTATTATATTTATATTTCTACCTTTTAAACATTGTCTATAAAAAATATATTTTTATTAAATTTAGAGTATTGATCCATAAAACAATATATTATAATATGTTCAGATTTAAATCATTTTTTTTAAATGAATATATTATTATTAAGAAATGGTTCAAAAATTATTTAGTAAAATATATATTATTCTAACAAATAAACTTATTAATAATGAAAATTTTTTTAAATAAAGGGGAAAATGTGATTAATAATTTTATTAATTTTCAATTGAAAATTAATTATAATAAAAACCTTATTTAAATTAAAAAATTTAGGTTTAAAAAAAATGACATTTCAAGATATAAATAATATAATAAAACCAACATATAGCTCTGAAAATGAAGATATTGTAGAATCTTTTTATAATCCAATTTTAAGCGAAGCAAAAAGATATGATCGGATATCCGGATATTTTGATTCAACCAGTTTAGCTATAGCTGCTGAAGGAATGAAAAATTTCATCTATAATAAAGGCTATATGAGACTATTATGTGGAGCACAATTAAATCCTAAAGATGTAGAATCAATAAAAGATGCTTCGGATATTGAAAAGTTAATTAGTACAAAATTTTTAGAAGACTTAAACAATATTGAAGATGAATTAGTTAATAATCATATAAAAGTTTTAGGTTGGATGATAGCTAATAATATACTAGAAATAAAAATTGGGATAAATCAAAAAAATGGAGAATACATTGGAGGAGGTATACTTCACTCTAAAACAGGTATTTTATGGGACAATAAAACAAGCTGTGGTATTGAAGATTTAAAACATTGCATAATATTCAATGGTTCTAACAATGAAACTGCTGCAGGATGGAAATATAACATTGAAACTTTTAATGTTTTTAAAGGAGGAGAAGATGACAAGTTTATGATTGAATACATAAATGATTTTCCTCAATTATGGAACGGTGAACATGAAAATTTAATTGTAATGGACATACCTGAAGCAGATAAAAATGAATTAATAAAAAGAGCACCATCAAGCATAGAAGAATTAAATAAAATTGTATTAAATAAAACTTATCATAAAGATAAAAAAAATCGAATATTATTCAATCATCAAAAAGATGCAATTAATTCATGGTTTAAAAATAATAATAAAGGCATTTTTGAAATGGCAACAGGTACAGGGAAAACGTACACCTCTTTGAATTGTTTTAAAAAATTATATGAAAAAAATGATAAACTTATAACAGTAATTGCATGTCCTTATTCTCATTTAATAGAACAATGGAAGAAAGAAATAGAATCATTTAATTTTGATAACATTAAGTTAATATTTGGTGGAAATTCAAACTGGAAAAAAGATTTAAACAGAATAGTTAGACATATAAAGAGAAATAAACTTAAAAAAACAATTATTTTAACTACACATAAAACCATGTCAAAAGATTTTTTTATAGAAAAAATCAATGAAATTAATGCTGATTTATTATTAATTGCTGATGAAATGCACCATTTAGCATCTGAAAATTATTCTAAAGGTTTAATTGATAATTATAATTATAGATTAGGTCTTAGTGCTACTCCTTCAAAATTTATGGATGAAGAAGCTACAGAAAATTTAATAAAATATTTTGGAGGAGTTATTTATAAATTTACTTTATCTGATGCATTACATCAAAAAAATCCAATTACACATCAAACATATTTAACTCCCTACAAATATTATCCTGAAAAAATAGATTTAAATGCTGTGGAATTGAAAGAATATGCTTATTTAACTCAAAAAATTGCAGTTAATATAAATAATATTGATAATGCAAAGAATAAAGAAAATTTAAATTCCCTATTTAGAAAAAGAAGGTCTATCTTAAATAATGCTGAAGGAAAATATAGAAAATTACATGAAATATTACAAAAAAATCCAGATATTAACCATTTAATAATTTTCTGTTCGCCTCAACAGATTGAAAATGTTTTAAAAATATTAAAAGAAGAGAATATTACTCCAAGACACAAATTCACAAGTAAAGAAAAAACAAATAAAGATAAAAATTTAGGAGGAATGTCCGAAAGACAATATTTACTAACTGAATTTGATAAAGGAAATATAAAAGCATTAGTAGCTATGAAATGTTTAGATGAAGGTGTTGATGTTCCATCAACATGTAATGTAATTATTATGTCAAGTACTACAAATCCTCGAGAATATATACAAAGAAGAGGTAGAGTTTTAAGAAGATGTCAAGGAAAAGAATTTGCATATATTTATGATATGATGGTAGCACCTGAATCTGATGAAAGTTTTGTGGATAATATTATTAATAAAGAATTAAATAGGTTAAAAGATTTTATTTTAACTGCAAATAATCAAAAACAATGCCAAGAGTTATTAAGAAAATGGAGGCTTATTTAAATGAGTAAAGAAATTAATAAAGATATTAGAAATAAATTAGATGAAAAAGATAATATAGATGATAAAGTTAAAGGTTTTATTGAAGAAGCATTAGAATTAGAATTTGAGGCAATAGAAGACCATAAAACCAGACTGAAGAATGATTATATTAAATTAATTGAAAAATATGTAGAGGATTAAAATGATTTTTAAATCCATTCATTTAGAAAACTTTAGAAATTATAAAGGACCCGAAGAACTTTCATTTGCCGATACAGGTGATAAAAATATTACAATAATTCAAGGAAACAATGATACTGGAAAAACCACTATGATGAATGCCATAACTTGGTGTTTATATAATAAAGAAAAAAATAGTAGAGATAGTCCAATATATAATAGATCTGTATTTAATGACACGGAAATCAATGAAGAAATACCAGTCAAAGTTAAAATTAAAATGGAAGATTCACAAGGTAGAGATGTTGAAATATCTAGGGTTAATAAATATTTTAAGATTTCTAAAGATGAATGTAGCCTTCCAGATAAAGATTTTAGAATAATTTTAGATGATGGTGAAAATTGCTCCCCTGTCACATATACAGAAAATTTTATAAATACTCATCTACCAAAATCTTTAGAAGATTATTTTTTATTTGATGGAGAATTATTAACCCAATTTTTTGAAAAAGATAATGGAAATATAAAAAAAGATGTATTTAGATTATCTCAGTTAAATCTACTTGATAATGTCATAAAACACATATATCAAAGAAAAAAAGAATATATTAATGAAAAAGAGAAAACTGATCCAAAATATGCAAATTTACTAGATGAGATAGATGAATTAGAAAAAAGTATTAATAAAGATAAAAAAGATTTGGTTAATGAAAAGGAATCAATAAAGAAAAATAAAGATTACATAAAAGTATTGAAAGAACAATTAAATAGTTATGGTGATGATCCTCTTAAATTATTTGAAGAAAAAGATAGATTAAAAAAAGAATTAAAAAATTTAGAGAATAAAGAAAAATCATCAATATTAACACATAAACAATTTTTAATAAATAACTTTATCCTAATTTATGGCTACTCTGCTTTAATAGATATTGAGAAAAGAGGAAATGATTTACGAGAAAAAGGATTTATCCCTTCTAATTATAAAAAAGCATTTTTAGAATATTTATTAGATCAAAATAAATGTATTTGTGGTACTGAATTACCTATAGGATCTAAAGAGTATAATGAAATTGAGAAATTATGTGAAAGGACTAGTGAAATTACAGATATTTCTGATAAAATTAATGAATTATTAGGTCGTGCTAAATCATTTAGATCACATTATCCTCAAAAATTTGTTGAAATTGATGATAAAAAAGAAAATGAACAAATTAATTTAGAAGATAATATTGAAAATAAAAAACGAGAGATAGATGAAGTCCAATTAAAATTAGAAGGTATAGAGCAAAATGATGTACAAAAAATCAATAGTAGCATCACACATTATGAAGATTTAATAAATCAATCCAATAGAACAATAGGTAATATTGAAACTAATCTTGAACGAGATGAACCTAACTTAAAACAATTAGTAAAAGATAAAAAGATTGCTGAAAGTCAGATGGGCATTATGGAAACTATTGATAAAAAAATAAAATTTTGTGAAAAAGTTTACAAATCTTCCCAAAGTTTATATGACGAATTAGTTCAGTCTATTCATGAAAATCTACAAAGTTTAACTACAGAAGAATTTAATAATTATCATTGGAAAGATTCCTATAAAAAGATTGATATTGATCAAGATTTTAATGTTACTTTTATTAAAAAAGATGGGACACGTATTCCTGCAACTGATCCATCTGCAGGTACTCAATTAACTTTAGCATTATCATTTATTACAGCTTTAAATTCTTTAGCGGGATTTGAATTACCTATCTTTATAGATACTCCATTAGGTAGATTAGATAATGATATTCGAGAAAATTTAGGAAAATTTTTACCTCAGTATACTCAAGATAAACAAGTAATCTTATTGGTCACTGGAAATGAGTATAGTTCAGAATTTAAAAATTACATAAGTCCTTATGTAGGGGAATCTTACAAATTAGAAGTGAATAGTGAAAGTGGTAAAGATATAACTAAGGTGATTTAAAATGGTTGAAACAGTAGAAAGAACAGTTATAAACATTGAAGAGGAAGATTTTGAAATTTACCAAAGTATAATGCAAAAACCTGAATGGAAAGGAAAAACAAATATTGAATTATTCACTATTGCAGTTTTAATTGGAAAATTTGAAGTGAAAAAATTTCAACCATTAAATAAACAAAAAAGTTACATTAGAGTAAAAGATAATGCTGATAAAGATGAAATGACATTGCTAAAATGCTTAGCTATAATGGAAAATGAAGATGTAAACATTATTAAAAATGAGGACGAAATGTTTAAAATCACTGAAGGATATGCAAAAACTGGAATCAGAAAATTATTTGAATGGTATGAAGATTCAACTCAGTATATAACTGAACTAATCTCAGAAGTATTGACTGATAAATTTGAAAAAAATGAATCTGAATTCTTTTAATAAAAATTAATAATTGATATTTATGTTAAATAATCAGGATTATATTTCTAAAGAAAATGGAAAATTTAAGGTTCACCGGGAAATCAATAATGAAGACATTAATTTTGGAGTTTATGATTCATTAGATGAAGCTATAAAAGTTCGAAACAGTTTAGATGATGATGGTTGGCCAGTAAAAGTAGTAGAAAAATCTAATTTAATAGATAAATATATTGAAAAAAAAGATGATGATACATTTTATGTTTTTAAAAATTTTAAAAATACTAAAAAGACTTTTGGGCCATATGATTCCCTGAAAAAAGCTAAGATTGCTAAATATAATTTAATTTCTAATGGTTGGGATTCTGATTCATATCGTGCTGACAGTAAATATGGTAGATTTATTAAAAAAGAGGGGAATCGTTATATAATTTCTAGATTTATAAATAATGAAAATCATATTTTTGGTAAATTTGATACATTAGATGAGGCAATAGAAGTTAGAGATGAATTAATTATTGATAATTGGGGAAAATTTAATTTGTCTTCTTCTAATAAATATGGGAGATATATTAGTTTTAATGGGAATTATTATCAAATTGTTAAATCTGTTGATGGTAAACAACGATGTTTTGGTTCTTATAAAAATTTAGAGGATGCTAAAAAAATAAGAGATCAGTTTATTAAAGAGGATTGGAAATATTTACCTATTAATTCAGAATCTAATATAGTACATACTAGATTAGGTTTTTCAATTTATAAAAGATTAAATGGAAATTTGAATTATTTTGGATCATATTCTACTAAAGAAGAAGCAATTAAAGCTAAAAATGAACTAATTAAAAATGATTGGGTTATTAAAGATAATGGAGATGATAATGAAGTTGTTGAGTATGAAAAAAATATTGAATTTGATGGGGAGTATTATACAATTGAAAGATTTGTTTATGATAAAATTAGAATTTATGGGATTTTTAAAAATTTTAATCAAGCTAAAACAAATAAAGATAAGTTAAAAAAAAGTAATTGGCATGGAGAATATGTTATTAAAACCAGAAAGTGGAAATATGGTGAAAATATTGTACCATTTGATTACGTTTTTCAAATTAAAAAGGAAATTAATGGAAAAATTAAAGATTTTGGAACATATAATAGTTTTGAGGAAACTGTGAAAGTTAGGAATAAGCTTTGTAAAAATAATTGGGAAGATTTAGATTCAAAAATTTCTTTTGATGATATTAAAAGAGTATATGATTCTGTTGAATTTATTGAGGAGCCTAAAGTTCCTTTTCCTCAAGCGGATAATTTTTTTACATTGATTAATATTTGTAATGAGTTAAATAAGCATTGTTTAAGTCCTGATGAGATTAAAGAAAAGTTTAATTTACAACCTAGACATTATAGTTTTTATGTGTCTGCAGGTATTTATTTGGATTTAATTGTCAAAACATATGATAATTTATGTTTATCTAAAAAAGGTAAAGAAATTTTCTCTTTAAGTGATAAAGAATTAAATTTAAATTTGGTTAATTGTATTTTAGAACATAAACCTTTTTATAATGTTTTTTCAAAGTACTTAGAAAATATGATGCTTCCTTCTACTTTTGAAATTTTTGATATTTTAAAATGTATGGAAATTTATAATGTAAATTCTGATGTTACTTTAAAAAGAAGATCTTTATCAGTTAGTAGTTGGATTAAATGGATTGTTAAATTATATAAATAATTTTTTTAATTTTAATTTTTTTTATAAAGGTTCATGTTTTAATTAATTAAGGGTATATCTAGCTATTTATTTTCTTGATTCTTTTACTTTTTTTTTAGGGTTAAATTATTTTTGCTTGTAAGTTTAATATTTAATTATAAATATTTTATTTAATAATGGGGGATGTTATTTTTATGGTTAATAGTTTGAATTCTAATCAGTTGGAAGCTGTTCGGTATTGTGGTGTTGAGCCTTTGGTTATTGATGCTGGTCCTGGTGCTGGTAAGACTTTTGTTCTTGTTGAGCGGGTTAAGTTTTTGTTAGGTGAGTGTGGTGTGGATCCTGAGTCTTTGTTGGTGATTACTTTTACTCGTAAGGCTGCTGAGGAGTTGAAGCTTCGTTTGCGTGGTGAGGATTTTATTAGTGATGATATGATTAATCGTATGCAGATTAGTACTATTCATAGTTTTTGTTATAAGTTGTTAAGTGAGTATGGTAGTGAGGGTTTGAGTGTGCTTGCTGATGGTGTGGATTCTCGTGATGATGGTGGTTCTGAATTGTTGAATATGTTTGTTCGTAAGCATATGGGTGATTTGGGTTTTCGTTTTGAGTATTATGTTCCGAATTTTATGATTGATAATGTTATTGATAAGTTTGATGAGTATACTACTTTTGGTGTTGATACTGGGGGTTTGGTTGATTTTATTCAGTCTGAGAGTCCTGTTAGTAGGGAGTATTTGGATTTGATTAGGGATGTTCAGGGTGATGGTAATGGTTATTTTGAGTTTCCAAAGGAAATTGTTGATGATGATCCTGTTTTGAAGGATAGTTGGTATAATGCTCGTTATTTGGCTGTTGCTCGTGCTTATCCTAAGTATGTTGATTTGTTGGAGAGTGAGGGTTATTTGGATTATGGTCTTTTGCAGGTTAAGGCTTTAGAGTTACTTATGGATGAGAGTGTTAGGAAGGGTTTGGTTTATCGTAATATTCTTGTTGATGAGTTTCAGGATACTGATCCGGTTCAAATGAAGATTTTTAAGTTGTTGCGTGAGGGTTGTGATTCTTTTACTGTTGTTGGTGATGAGGATCAGAGTATTTATGCTTTTAGGGGTGCTGATCCTGAATTTTTTAATGGTTTGGTTGATGGTGATGATTGTAGTCTTGTGACTTTACAGACTAATTATCGTAGTACTTCAAGTATTGTTAGTGTTAATGAGTCTTTTATTAAAAATTGTCGTAGTAGTGGTACTTGTAAGGATTTAGGTGCTAGTCGTGGTGATGGTGGTATGATTTTCACTTTAACTAATTCTAGTAGGGATGATGAGGCAGTTAATATTGCAAGTACGGTTAATGATTTAATTAGTAATGGTAAAGTTAAGTGTTTAAGTGATATTGGAATCCTTTTTAGAAGCACTAAAGGTAAAATTGGTCCGCTTTTAGATGAATTAGATAAGTTAAACATTAATTATATTATAAATGGTAATCAGGATTTAATGGAGAAAGATGAAATCAGAAGCATAATAACTTTGCTTTGGTATTTCACTGGTAATCATGCATTAAAGTATACTGGTAAATGGGAGAAGGATTGGTTAAATCTTAAAGCTTTCACAAGTTCTGATTTTACCGATTACTTTAATTTAAGCACTGAAACACAAGATATTTTAATTAAATTACAAAGTGATTATGAAAATAGTGTAATTGAATGTGAACATGAAGTCTATTTAGAATTAACTGGTAAGAAGTCACGTATTAAAAAGTTTAGTGGAGTTTTCAATCGTCACAATAATGTTTTAGATGAAATTGATAAAAAGATTAAACCTATTGTTTTAAGTGAAATGAGTCAAGAAGACTTAAAAGAATTAGGAATCACAAATCCTAATGATTTAAATTTCTTTAAAACATTAAACAGTATAAAAGAAGAATTTGAAAAACCAGTAGAAGATGTGGATATTAATGATAAATTAACCTTACTTGATTTGTATTATAAACTTTTAAACATCAACAATTATTTAAGCTCATTATCTAAGGAAGCAAAGCCTGGTGATGAGGATAAACTATTGAATCTAGCTAGTCTTTCTAACACTATTCATAATTATGAGAGAATGATTAATAAATATGATGTTAAAGGCTTGTTCAGTTTCTTAAATGGTAACTTGGATAAATACACTAGTCCATCCAATAATAAGAGTAAACTGGATGCTGTTCAAATTTTAACTGTTCATAAGTCTAAAGGTTTAGAATTTCCAGTTGTAATTGTTGGATCTCTTGAAGAGGATAAATTCCCAGGTAAATATGATAGTGAAAGGGAAACTAAAAAATGGAGTAATGGTAAGGCTAATTTCCACACTCCAAGTAAGTATTTAAAGTATAAAAACCCGGACCCTGATTTAGAAGCTAAATTATATGAAGATGAGGAAAAAAGGATTCTTTATGTGGCAATGACACGTGCTAAAGATTTATTAATCCTTTCTGTTATCACTAAAAAAGAGGATTCCAGTATTCCTGAAATTATATATAAATTGAAAAAGGAAAACTCTTGTATACATGAATTAAATAGTGATGAGTTATTAGAAATCAGTATTCCAACTAGTAAAATTAGAAAAGAAAAGGAAAAGGAAATTGTCCCATTATTTTATACTAGTTTTAGTGATTATACTGATTGTCCTTTCAAGTACAAGTTACATTATAATTATAAATTCCAATTAAGTGATACAAGTAAAATCACTTATGGTATTGCAGTTCATGAAATATTAAATAGTATTCATTCTAAATTAAAGGAAAATGAAAAAATAAATATTAACAAGTTAATTAAGTCTATGATTGATAATAATCCAAATATTAATATTCAAGATGAAGAATTAAAGGAAACAGTAAAGAATATTAAGGATTATTACAATAATTTTGCTTCTGATTTAAATGTTAAAGGTAGTGAAATCCCATTTAATATAAGTAAAAGTAATTATCAGTTAACAGGTCAAATTGATTTAATTAATCAAAAAGATGATGGTAGTCTTGAGATTATTGATTTTAAAAACACTGACTCTTTAAATGTTACTTATCATCCGGAATATTTTGAAAAACAAATATTTATTTATATTTTAGCTTTAATGGAGAATCCTGAATTTAAGGATTTAAAAATTAGTAGTGGTGGAATCTTCACTATTAAGGATTTAAAAAAGAATCTTATACCTTTTAGTATAGAGGATTTAGTGAATATTGATAAATCATTATCCTTGGTTGCAAGTAATATTAGTAAGGAATCTTTCCCACGAGATAATCATTATTGTAGTAGATGTGAGTATAAGGATAAGGTTTGTGAATAATTTAATTTAAAACATTTTTTTATTTTTTTTTAAACACTTACACTTTTTAAGGGTGTTAAGGTTTAGTTAATTTTTTTTTGTTTAAATATATACTAGATTATCTTCCAATTAAACCTTTTTTTTAAGAAAAAGTATATATGTAAAATCTTACAAAAATATTATTATTAAGTAATTTAGTTTTAAATGTGGATTTTAAATGAATAATAAAGAAAAGAGTAGAAAATATTTTAATAAAACATCTAAATATTACTATTCCCAAGGGGATGGAGTATTTGCCCAGCCAACATATGAAGAAGTTATACCAAGAGTAATTAATGAGAATCCTAAAGTCATGCTTGATTTAGGTTGTGGAACCGGGGATATGATTAAAAAAATTTTAAATCATGATCCTGATATTCAAGTTTATGGTTTGGATATTTCTCCTAAAATGGTTAAAAAAGCATCAACTAAGTTTCCTGAAGGATGTGTTAAAGTTGGAGATTCTGAACATATTCCTTGGGATGATGAAAGTTTCGATTTAGTTGTTTGTAATTCTGCTTTCCATCATTTTCCTAATCCTAGTAATGTTTTAAATGAAATTAATCGTGTTCTTAAAAAGGAGGGTAAATTAATCATGGGTGAACCTACTGCTCCTGGTTTAATTCGTCGAGTTATAAATATTATTTGTAGATTCGGACCTCATGGGGATTATAGGATTTATAATAAGCGTGAAATTAAATTTTTACTTAAAAGAACTAATTTTGAATTAGAAAATTTTAAGTTAATTGATGAAAAGCATTATGCTTTTACTGCTATTAAATTATAAAAATTTGTATTAAATCTTAAAAACATTTTTCTAACAAATATTTAGTACAAATATATATTCATTTTTTCTTATTATCCCTTTTTTTTTATAAAGTTTAAATTTTTTATTTTATTTCCTTATATTTTTTTTATCATAAAAGCAGAATTCATGGAAGCCTTGATACTTTTTTTTAGTTAAATTCATTTTTTTTAGTTAAATATGAATAATATTATAGAAATATTTTTTTATGTAATAAATTTATAATAATTATCATGGTTTAAATTAAAAAATTTAAAAAAAAGTTTGGAGGTGTTTTGAATTAATAGAATAAATATTCTGTTAGTATTTCTAGTTATATTAACTTTTACTATGTCTTCAGTTTGTGCAGAAGATATTAATAATGAAACTTATTTAAGTGCTAATGATAATGAAGTTAATATTAATAATATTCAAGTTCCTACTTCAGATTTATCAAATTTCTCAAGTAATAATAAATCTAATATTAGTTATGCTCAGGGAAATTAAGGTAAGTATAGTGTAAGTGGAAGTTTTGATGGTTTAAATATAAATAATACTATTTACATAGCAAGTGGATTAGTAAATAGTTCTATACTTGTAAATCGGATTGATACAAATTTAACAGCTAATAAGTTCCAAGCTAAATATGGGGCAGGTCAAAATTTCACAGGAAAATTATTAAACAGTAAAGGTGAAGCAATTAGTGGTCAACTCATTAGCCTTAACCTTACACGTTTAAGTGATGGTGCAAGTAAAGTTTACATGGTAAGTACTAATGATGAAGGGGATTATGAATTAGCTATAAACTTATATGAAGGGGAATATACTGCACAATGCTCATATAGTAGTACTGTTATTTATGAATCTTCTAATACAAGTACAAGTATAAACGTTACAGTTTAAAATTAAAATTTTAACATTCATCCTTTTTTTAATATTTTTTTATTGTATGTTTTGCAAATAGGTAATTGATTATTCCCATTATTACTCTTCCAAGGCAGGTTCCTATCCATATTCCTATTAATCCTAATCCGAATGTGAATGCGAATATGTAGGATAAGCTTAAACATGCGATTATTTCACGTAGGATTGTGAATATTAAACTTATTATTCCTTTTCCTAATCCTTGGTATATGCTACTACTTATTACTCCTATTCCTGTAAATGGGAATGCTAATCCAATTATTATTAAGAATTGGCTAATGATTGGTATTAAGTGATGGGTTTGTGGAGTATATGCGAAGATATAGGATAATTGTTTACTGAAGAGTAAGAATATTATTGTTATTGTTAATCCGAATATTGCTCCGAGTTTTGATCCGTATTTATGTGATCTTTTTAGATATTCATTATTTTTTGCTCCATATGCACTTCCACTTACTGCTACGACTGCTGAACCTATGGCTGTTAATGGCATTATTAGGAACATGTATAATCTTTGACCAGAGGAAAAAGCTGCTATTCCTGTTTCACCTGCTATTATGCTTATGAAGTATAGGTATGCTGCATATGAGATTGCTATTATTATCATTTCTAGTGAGCTTGGTATTGCTACTTTTAGGATTTCACTTGTTATTTTCTTGTTGTAATGGAATCCTTTGAATTTTATTTGTACATAAGTTTTTTCATCTTTTAGTATCCAGTAGAATATGAGTATTGCTGATATTGCACAACTTATTATACTTGCCCATGCTGCACCTGCGGTTCCGAGTTTTAGGGTGTATATGAATATGGGGTCTATTATTGTGTTTATTGTTACAGATAAGATTACTGCGTAGAGGGCTCTTTTCATATCCCCTTCTCCACGTAGTATTCCGGTTCCTCCGTTTGCGAATATGAATGTGAATAGTCCTGCAAATAGTATTGTACTGTAATTTAATCCTTCTGTTAATGCTTGTCCTGTTGCTCCATACATTATTAGTGCTGGTTTTTGTATTAGTAGTAGGAGTATTGTTAGAAGTATTGATGTTATTGTGAATATTATTATGGAGTGTGTTGCTGATTTACTTGCGTTTTCACGGTTTTTTGCTCCAACGTATCTGCTTATTAGGCTGGTTGCTCCTACTCCTAATCCTACGCTTACTCCGTTTAGTATCATGAATATTGGTGTTACGAATCCTACTCCTGCTATTGCGGTTTGTCCTAGTCCTGTTATCCATATTCCATCTATTAACATGTAGAGGCTTGTTAGTATCATGGATAAGACTATTGGCCATGCTAAGTGGTTTATTGCTTTTTCTGGTTCTCCTCTTAGGAGTTTTATGTTTTCTTCTGACATTTTTATTTTTCCTGTTTATAAAATAATAATTTAGTACAAGTTAAGTATAGTACCATATTAGTACTAAATATTATTTATACTTATACCTTAAAAAAAAAGAAAAATCATCTAGAAAGTAAAAGAGAAATCTTATCAAACTTTTCCTTAACCACTTCATAACCTTTTAAATAAAAAGGACAAGCTTTAATACACTCAGTACAAGCTTCACTACAACCAACACAAGAAGAAGAATCTAAATCAACAACATCCATATTCTTAATTAAAGCATTATGAGGACAAGCCTTAACACACTTACCACAATAATTACAATACTCTCTAATCCAAGAAAAATCATCTGCTTTATTAATAGGTAAATTAGAAATATTTACTAAAATAGCACTAATCTTCTCCTTAGGACCAAAACTAGGACTAATTAATAAACCACTTTTACCAACATAACCTAAACCAGCCCTTTCACCTAATTTAGAAAAATTAATTATATCACCATTAGGAGGAGCAACAAAAGTTTCAAAACCATTTAATCTTAAAAAATCAGAAACCTCATAAGTCAAATTACCAAAATCTTCATATAATTCATCATTAAAACTTTTAGCTAAGCTACCTGGAATTGTACTTAAAATTTTATCATACATTTCCATAGTTAAAACAATAGCCCCATTAAAACCAAAATCATTATCATCTAACCATAAATCATCCAAATCATTAACATAAGCAATATCAAGCAAACCTAATTTACTAATTAAAGAATTTAATTCATTAATTAAATTATCATCTATTTTAAAATTAGGATTACTTGGATTTTTAACTTTAGATTTATCTGGGTATTTATTAATAAGTCCACAACAAGAATTTTCACTTACCATTTAAAATCAGCTCACACATAGGAATTTATTATCTTAGTATTTTATTTTTCTAATATTTTCACTATTTTCTTATTTAAAATGTTTTTAATAATATCTACACAAATTTCCCCATCATTGTCTAAGCGTGATGTGTCATTTGCATGGTATTCTGTTTTACTTAATTCTTCATTGACATTTATTGAATCGATTACATCTACATTTCTTTGTTTTAGGATACTGTTTACACATGATCCATCACAACCATTAACTGCTATTATTGGATATTTTTTTATTAAATCTCTAAAACCAGTTCTTTCTCCTGATGTTGCACCCATACAAATACTTATTACTTGAGGGTTTTCTTTATTTGTATCGTCACAGCTTACACGTGTGATTAATCCGTTAGGACTCATTCCACTACATGCTGCTACTGCTACTTTTTTTGTCATATTTTTTTTATTCTCCTTTGAAAATTTTATTTAAATGTTTTATTAATTTGGGATTAGATAGGCTGTAATAATTCCATATGCCTTCTTTTCTCATTTTTATTATTTCTGCTTTTTTTAGTATGTTTAAATGGTGTGATATTGTGGATTGGGATTTATTTATTCCTTCATGTATTTGACATACACATAATTCTCCGTCTTGAAGTAAGTATAAGATTTTTAATCTTGTAGGGTCTGCTATTGCTTTTAATGTTTCCTGGTTTTTATTGATTTCTTCTGATTTGGGGATTTTATGTTTTTTCTTTTTACATGAGCTCATATTCAATAAATCTATATATTAATATATTTAAATATATCGATGTATCTTTTTAAAAAAAAATAAAAACCTCAAAAATCAAGTAAATTATCAGAAATCTTAGAACACAAACTCAAAAACAAATCACGCTCATCACTAGAATCCAAAGCAGCTAAAACAGTACTACACAACTCATACTCAAAATCATCATGCTCCTTTAAAACTTTCTCACCATCACTAGTTAAAACCAACTTAAAACTACGCTTATCCTCAGGATTAATCTCCCTTAAAATCAAACCCTTAGCTTCTAACTTATTAATAACATTAGTAATAGAACTCTTAGGAAGATTAGACTCACGAGTAACATCCTTAATAACAGTATTCTTATGATGACCAGTACGAGCAATAACACCAATCTCACGATTATCTAAAGATTTAAGATTAGGATAATTAGATTCAATATTGCTAAATAAATTCTTAACAAAAATAGAATGCCAAACACTATTCAATTGCTTAATTTGACTTTCCTTAATTTCACACATAAATAAAAAAACACCTTTAAAATTATTTAATTTAATTTAAAAACAATCACATATTTAAAATAGTACTATAAAAAAATTAAATCCCTTTTTAATCTTTTAAAACATTAACCTGAACATCACTAATTAAATGATCCTTATCAGTATATAAAGGATTATTAAAAAACACTAAATAACTAGTATCTAAAACAGTGTAATTATTTTCCCCAGCATATTCAACAATTTCATCATAAGTCTTATAAGCACTATCATGAGAACCTACATGAATAGAACTTAAAACAAGATGTTTACTAAAAGATTTAATAGAAATACAATCAGGAACCTTTAAATCATCACCACGTATAGACACACCACAATAATGAACCTCTTTTTCACTATTGAAATTTTTAAAAACACTAAAAGGAGCACCCTGAATTTTAACTTTAGATTCTTTAGCCCACTCAAAAAGTTCAAAAAGAGTATTATTCAAACCATCACCACTATACTCAAGTAAAGCCACTAAATTCTCAGGTATTATTTTTTCTTTAATTTCCATATCCATAACAATCAATTTAAAAAAATTTTTTTTATATAATATCTACTTTTATTTTTCAATTTATATTAAAATTATGATTTAATATTTTTACTTTGATTATTAAATTATTTATTCAATACCTTAGCAAATGTTTTATTAAATAGAAACTATATATATTTTTATAAATTTTAAAGGGAGGAATTCTTATGAATAAGAAAATTTTAACAATCTTATTAATTAGCACTATTTTAGCTTCTACGGGGATTATATTTGCATCTAGTACTGTGAATTTGAATAATAGTAGTTTCACTTGTCCTGATGGTTACACTCAAGTTACTACTGGTTTAGATGGTTCTTTAGTTGTTTATTCTGGAAATGATGGTTACTTTGCTGTAGCTGAAGATCAAATTATGTCAAGTGATCTTATAAGTCAGTATGGTGGTAAAATCTTATCTCAGAATAGTTTAACTGTTAATAATATTCCTGTTACTGAATATAAAGTAAGTTATAATGGTAAAACTGGTTATGCTTATGGTTTTAATAAGGATAATCATGATTTTATTGTAGGTGTTTTACCTAATGATTTAAGTAATTGGGATGTTAGTAGTAGTTCTAATCTGGCTAATCAATTGATTAATAGTATTAAGGTTTAATACTATTAATTTTTTTTAATAAAATTATGTAATACTTAAAATGATATTTATATTAATGGTGAAAGAATAATCATTAAACCTAAAAAAGTTTTTATAGATTTAATGATTATTAAATTTTGAATGTTTTATTTAGCTGCCATCGTGTTGTAATTGTTTAATTTAAACATCATGAAGTATCTGTCTAAACATACAATCATGTCATCATAGGTGGCTCCTATAGCTTTTCCTATTTCTTTTAGATCTTCTGCAATCATTTGTTGACCTCCATATACCATGGAAGTAACAAAAAGGTAATCTCCATCTGGAGATATTGTGTACTCAAAATTTTTTCCACCAGGATATTGGTTTTTGAAAAAAGTATTAAGCTTATTTAAAAATCTTGTATCAGTTATGTTCATTGACATTCACCTCAATTTTGTTATTATTACTTTATGTAATATAAACTATGTTTAATGTTATATTTAAATATTGTTATTACTTTTAACATTATACTATTTTGTCTAAAAAATTTTTAATTAAATGAATAAAGTATTAAATCTCAATATTTAATAAGACACATAGTCAGTTTTAAAAGTCTTATCTTAGTATTAGAATAAACTTATATATAAAGATATCGAAATTAAAATATGAAAATAAAAAAAACAAAACCCTAAAAAAAATATAAAAACAAGACAAAAAATCAAAATAAAAACCAAAAACAAGACAAAAGAATAATCCAAAATGTGAAAAGAAAGTATATATATGAGAAAAAAAACAAAACATAAAATATCGAAAACCGATAAAAAATAATATAAAAATGGAAAAAATAAATGCAATACAGAACAATCACCAAAACCGGAGAAAAACTCTCACCTCTAGGATTCGGAGCAATGAGACTAACAACCACCATGAGTGGAACAGACCTAAAAAAAGCAAGCCAAGAAATAACATATGCAATAAATAATGGAGTAAACCTAATAGACACAGCATACATGTACGGAAACGGAGAAAACGAAAAAGCCATAGGTGAAATACTAAAAAAAACAGGCCTAAGAAACAAAGTCAACATAAGCACAAAAATGAACCGGCTAAGAATAAAAACCTACAATGATATGCACAAAATGTTCAACCAAGAACTAAAAAACCTACAAACCGACCACATAGACTACTACTTCATACACAATATAATAGGATACGAAGACATAGAAAAACTCCAAAAAAATGATCTAAACAAATTCATAGAAGAAAAAAAAGAAACAGGAGAAATCCGAAACATAGGATTCTCCTATCACGGACCAAGCAACCAATTCCAAAAAATAGTAGACTCCTACCCCTGGGACATGTGCCTCCTACAATACAATTACTTAGATGAAAACTTCCAAGCAGGAAAAAAAGGAATACAATACCTACACGAAAAAGGAATAGGAATAATAATAATGGAACCATTAAAAGGAGGACTACTAGCAGGAAAACTACCACCTGAAGTAGAAAAACTAAAAAAAGAAAAAAACATCACCCGCTCAAATGCAGATTTAGGACTAAGCTGGTTACTCAATCAAAAAGAAATAACCTGCATACTAAGCGGAATGAACAGTTTAGAAATGGTTAAAGAAAACATAAAAATAGCAAACACAACACAAGTAAACACCCTAAAAAAAGAAGAACTCAAAACAATAGAAGAAATAAAAAACATAATACTAAAATTAAATAAAATCAACTGCACAAGCTGCGGATACTGTATGCCATGTCCAAGAGGAGTAAGCATACCAGAATGTTTCCAAACATACAATGAAAAATACTTATTCAACCAAAAACAATTCGGAATCCATGAAGCAACAATCAATTACATAGGAGGATTACTAGGAACAGTAGGACCAGCACAAGATGCAAGTCTCTGCACGCAATGTAATGCCTGTGTGAGTAAGTGTCCACAACAATTACCAATACCCAACCTCCTAGAAACCGTGAATAAAGAATTCCATGGAAACCTAACAAAGAAAACCTTACCATTATTAAGACAAATATTAAAATTATTCAAAATCATATAAAAAAAAATATATTGGAGCCAAATCAAAATGCCAGAAGAAAAAGCAGATAAAACCATTAAATACTGGGGACTACTATATGAAATGATAGAAAACTTCCATAAATACGGTGGACTAAGAATAGTCATATTATACGAACTAAAAGACAAACCATTAAATGGAGTAGAAATAAGTAAACAAATAGAAATCCATAATAAAAAATTACATGAAAAAAAGAAACAAATCTACTACACTAAACATGAAAAAGACTTAAATGATCCATTCACACGAAAAGTTAAATCAAAACCATCACCAGGAAGCCTATACCCTAAACTTAAAAAAATGAGAGAAGAAGGCTTAATAGTTAAATTAAGTAATGGTAAATATCAAAACACTGAACTTGGAAATGATAAATTACATGAAGTACTAGAAACTTTACAAAAAAAAGAAGTATACTTTAATGAAAACCCATTAGAAAACACACTTGCAGATTTAGACTTTGCAATAACAAGAATCGAAAATATTAATGAAGAGGAACTAAAAACTTATGAAGATGACTTACTAAATTTAAGTAAAAGACTTAAAAAAATAGCAGTAAATGTTTACTCCCAAAACATTGATGAAAAATAAATTAAATATAAAAAAATTTTTAAAGGGAAAATGTATTGTCCAAGATGCGGTGAAAAAAACGAACCTCAAGATCAATATTGTAGAAAATGTGGAACACTACTAAAAAAAGACCCTAATCAAGTTTACCAACGGAAATATAAAAGATTACAATATCTAATAATTATAATCTTACTTTTGATTATTGGTGGAATGATTGTAAGTTTCACAACATATAATATAGCTACAACAACTTATACTTCCAATAATTTCACAGTTGAACATCCAATGTTTGGAAAAGTTATTGAAAACCCACAAACACAATTTACAGATTTTTACAGTGTAAACGGCACATACATTGGAAGTATTAGTGCAATTCATGATGATAAATTAAGTGAAACATCAGCCGATGACTGGACTACAAGTAATAGTGAAACACGTGTGGATAATTCTCAAAGTGTAAACGTACTTGGAAATCCTGGACTTGAAATAAATGAAACCAGTTTAACAGATAATAGTCACAGTACCGTGTTTATCTTCAATAAAAATGATAAAATAGTGAGAATAACATTAAACCCAGAAAACCCTGACAGTACTAATCTTTTAAACAGTGTGAAAATAAAATAAAAAAAATAGATTTAAACCCTATTTTTTTCTTCTTTTCTCATTTTCCCTACCATTAACATAATTCCCCTTATTAATAGTAGAATTAGACATATTCACAATACTATCAAAGTAATCTATTTCTTCTTCAGGATTACCTAATTTTTGCTCATAAAGAGAAATAATTCTAGATACAAATTTAGGAGTTGTGAATCTACAATCTAAGGTGATATTATCAATACCCATATCCTTAATCTCCTGGATTTCATCAATAAGTGATAAGCAATCATCATTGTAAAAATGACTTTGTTTATTATAATCTAAAAATATTTTAAACTTAGCCTTATTACGTTTCTTATCCTGTAAGACCATATACTCACCAGCTTCTATATGATAATCCTTCTCGTTGATTAATTCACTGAAATCATCCTTTGTAACCATGATTTCCTGATTTCCATAAACTATTAATTCTAATTGAATATCTTCTTCCTGTGAATTTTCTATTAAATCCTTAATTTCCTCTTTATTCAATTCACTACTAATTGTTAAACCTTTAAAACCAGTATTATTTAAGGTTTTAACAGTATAATTATTCCAAACATTCAAATTATGAGCACCATACACATTAGTATTGAAAATTAAAGGTAAGGATGGTGAATCACCCATTATACTAATATGAATATTTTCCCTACTTAAATTATTTACTATTGTATTTGCTTTTTCTAAATCTTCATCAGAAGTGAAAGCAGATAATACCCATACTAATTCTTTATCAAAACAGATTCCCGCAGCATTTCTAAGAATTCCCTCAATTTTATTAAAGTAATCAGTACTATTTGTAAATAAGTAAGAAGGATCAAAGTATACTCTTTGGAATGAATGTTTTGCAACAAGTTTTAATAAGTTAAAATTATCAACATAAATATTAAATCCAATATAATCCTTAGATTTAGCAGGGACTTGTTTACTTTTAAGTTCATGAGTATAATCTTTAATTTTAACCCGTATATCCTCAGATTCTTCTTCTTCAGGCAAGTAATATCCAAGTAAAATATCAGATGCAATATCCAGGACTGATCTTCGTATCTTATTCAATCTACTCATAGACATGAACACGTCTGTTGGGAAATCTTCAAATAGGATATTATCCACTATAAATGGAGTGTTTCCAGTTTTACTCATCTGATTTTCTATTGCCTCAGTTGTTAATGGTCGGTTAATAGATTTCTCAAACGCTTTCTTACTCATATATTCAAAATCTATTAAATTATTCTCAATTATAAAACTAGCATTAATAAGCATCTTATTTTTTTTATTACGCTTAATACTTAGGGATAATGGTATGTGAGGTTTTATTTCCTCTTTCTTATACTGTTTTTGCTTATCATGTAATGCTTTACTATAACTTATATAAACTTTAGATCCAACTCTAATATCTCGAGTGGTTTCAATTAAGATATGTTTATCATTTTGCTCTACGATTTTATCTAAATAGATTCCACGAATATGATTATTATGTTTAAATCCTATACCATCACCACTTATAAGAATTGGATGATTAGGGTCAACAAATTTAATATCTACTCTTTCACCGTTAATACTAATTATGTCTCCAAGATATAATCCTTGATGGAAACTACTTTCTCTTCCCATTACTTCTGGAGGTTCATCATCAAGAATATAACCATTAGTATAGTACCGGTTAAAGGTTAAATCTAAGTCTCTTTGTAAAAGTTTTAAGGTTTCAGGATTTGTATCATCTAATTGGTCTAGTAAGGTTCTATAAGTATGAACTACTGTTGCTACATAATCATCAGATTTAAGTCTTCCCTCAATCTTTACACTATATACTCCTGCATCTGATATTGATTTTAAATCCTTATAAACTGCTAAATCATGAGTACTTATTAAACATCCATTTGCCACACTATGATTATTATATTTTAATTTATAATCACTTCTACATGGTTGTGAGCATGCTCCTCTGTTTGCACTTCTACCATTTATAAATGAGGAAATATAACAATCCCCGGATATGCAGTAACAGAGGCTTCCATGACCAAATACTTCAAGGTCTAAGTCAATATTATCAGTTTTTAATTTATCTCTAATTTGACTTATTTCTTCTACACTCATTTCTCTTGGTAATATTACACGATTCATTCCTTGATTTTTAGCCCATTTTATACTATTATAATCTCTTAGGGTCATTTGTGTTGAGGAATGTATTTCCATATTAGGAATAAACCTATTAAGTAAGTATACTAATCCTAAGTCTTGAACGATTAAGGCATCTACTCCGATACGGTATAAGAATTGAGCATATTTAAGTACTTCTAAGATTTCACTTGAATTAAACAAGGTGTTTACTGTTACATGTACAGCTGCACCATTTAAATGTGCATATTGTACTGCTTTTTCTAATTCTTCACTAGTGAAGTTTTGAGCAAATGCTCTTGCCCCATACCTATGTCCTGCAATATATACTGCATCTGCTCCAGCATTAATTGCAACAACAAGTACATCATATGATCCTGCTGGTGCTAATAATTCTTGTAATACCACTTATATAATCTCCGAAAAAAATAGTTAAAATAATTTAATTCTTAATTAATATTGAATTATGTTTTTTAAAGTTAATAAATATTATATTTAGAAATCTTTAAAACTTTAAATATACTATTTTTTTTTGGGGAGGGGAAAATTTTAAAAATATTTAAAAATAAATATTCTAATTAGATATTTTATGGAATTTTTTAAAAACAGACGAAATTTAGTACTTATTATATTATTAACTGCTGGTTTTATGGGTTCACTTGGTCAAAGTTTACTTACAAGTGCACTACCTAATATTATGAGTGATTTCAGTATAAATGCTACTACAGGCCAATGGTTAACTACAATCTACATTGTTATATTAGGTTTAGTTACCTGTGTAAGTGCTTTTATAATTAACA
The DNA here is from genome assembly GCF_002508845.1 of Methanobrevibacter sp. UBA417. NCBI lineage: Archaea > Methanobacteriati > Methanobacteriota > Methanobacteria > Methanobacteriales > Methanobacteriaceae > Methanobrevibacter > Methanobrevibacter sp. UBA417. The sequence continues at coordinate 21,322 of NZ_DAZC01000029.1, read as the reverse complement.
GGCATAATACTAAACATGTATTTATGGGTGCTTTAGGATTATTCATTATTGGTTGTATTCTAGCTTTTTTTGCACCTAACTTCAATGTACTTTTAATTTCACGCATAATACAAGCAACAGGAACAGGAATCCTATATCCATTATCACAAGTTGTTATTTTATATTATTTCCCATTAGAGGATCATGGTAAAGCTTTTGGTTATATGGGTTTAGTTGTAGGTGCAGGACCAGCATTCGGACCAACATTTAGTGGATTTATTGTGGATTTCTTTGATTGGAGAGCAATATTCAGCATCCTCTCAGTAATAGCTATTATATTATTCATTATAGGTAGTGTGGAATTAAAGAATATTAAAGAGAAATATCCTGTGAAAATGGATTTCTTATCTGTAATTATGTATGGTTTAGGTTTTACTCTTATAATGTATGGTGTAACTAATGCAGTAAATATTGGATTAGGAAACCTTTTATCTTTACCTCCTATCATTATTGGATTAATATTCCTACTTGTATTCTCTTATAGGCAATTACATGCAAGTATTCCTTTATTAAAATTAGAATTATTTAAATGTAATGTTTTCGCTGCAAGTACTATTGTTGTTTGTTTAAGTTATATTTTAATGATGAGTGGAACCTTACTTGTACCATTATATATTCAATCTGCAAGAGGATTAAGCGCTATAACTTCAGGTTTAATCTTACTGCCTGGAAGTATTTTACATGCTCTTGTAAACCCTAAAGCTGGACAATTCCAAGATGATTATGGTGCAAGAACAAGTAGTCTACTTGGTTTTGTTTTTATTATAATAGGAACACTACCTTTTGTCTTTTTAAACCTGAACAGTAATTTAGTCTTAATCACTATTGTTTACTGTTTCCGTATGATTGGTTTAAGTTTCCTTATAACACCACTTCAAGCTTATGGAGTAGATCCATTCCCACGGTCCGATTATAGTCATGGAACCGCAATCCTAAACAGTTTAAGACAAATCACAGGAGCACTTGGAACAAACATACTAGTAGCAATAGTAACCTTTTTCAGTTTAAACGGAAATGTAGACTGTTATGGGATAAATATAAGCTTCTTAATACAAGTAATTTTAATGTTATTTGCACTAGTAATTATTTTAAAATATATTCAAAATGATCATCCATCATATAATCAATAAAAAAAGAGAATGGAAAGTTTTTATAATGGTACGTCACTTTTATAAGTGTATAACCATGTAATAAAAACTCCTATAATGAATGTGGCTAGGATTATTAATGATGGTGTTAGGGTTCCGTAGGTGTATTCTCCTAATTTCCCTGCAGATATTATAAATGGTGATATCCATGGGAATAATGGTGCGAAAACTTTACCATATACTAACATGTTTCCAAACACTATACCTGCACTTGCAATCATTATGAATACTGAATTTTTCATTAGAATACTTAAAAATACTAATGGTGACATTGCAAGATAAAGTAATATGCTTCCAAATATTAATTCTTTAAACATTTTAAAGAATATTGTCCAGGTAAATCCATCTCCTCCAAGTAGGATAAAACATAATGAACTTGAGAGGAAAGTGAAGATTGATAATATTAATATCCATAGTAGGTACATTGAAAACTTACCAGTTAAATATTTAGTTTTAGAAACAGGTAGAGTTAATATTGATTTAAGTGTGTGTTCATTATACTCACGTGTAAATAGGTGATTAGCTATTACTGCAAAGAGTACTACTCCAAACATACTTAAGAAATAAAGATTTGATTCGCTTAAGAATAAATCAAATAGTAATTGATTACCTTGTGATTGCATATATAGAAATTCTCCTGATAATAAAAATGGTATAACTAAACATCCAAGTAGGGTTACTAGAAATATTTTACTTCTTTTTAGTTTTAAAAATTCCATTTCAATAAAATTTGTTAACATTTTTATATTTCTCCTATTAAATTTGTGAAGTATTCTTCTAAGTTTTCCTCTTCAAGGGATAATCGGTTTACATTTATTCCATTGTTTATGAATTCTTTATTTAAGGTGCTTCTATCGTTGAAGTGGTTGTATAATTCTATTTCATCTTTTATTTTGTAGTCTATATTTTCTGTTAATCCTTTATTTGTTAAAATTTTTTTAGCTAAGTCTTTATTATCTACTTCGATTAATAGTTTTTTATTGGTTTTTTCATGTAGGTCTTCACGGGTGATTTCTTGTATTAGTTTTCCATGATCCATTACTCCGATTACGTCTGCTAGGTGTTCGATTTCATTTAGTATGTGGCTGCTTATGAGGATTGTTAAATTGTATTCTTTTACTAATTTTTGTAGTAGTTTTCGTATTTCCCGTATGCTTACTGGGTCTAAACCGTTTATTGGTTCGTCTAGGATTAGGAGTTCTGGTTTGTGGATTATTGCTGCTGCTATTCCTAGTCTTTGTTTCATTCCTAGTGAGTATTGTTTATATTTTTTATTTTCTTCTTTGAGGTTTACTATTTCTAGGACTTTTTGTATTTGTTTTTCATTGTAGTCTCCTCTGATTTTTGTAAATATTTTCAGGTTTTCTTTTGCTGTGAGGTTTTCATAGAATCCTGGTGTTTCTATTATGGATCCTATTTTTTTGTAGATTTCTTTTTGGTGGTTTTGTGTGTTTTTGTTAAATATGTGTATTTGTCCGCTTGTTGGTTTTATTAGGTTTAGGAGCATGCACATTGTTGTGGTTTTTCCTGCTCCGTTTCTTCCGAGTAATGCATAGATTTTTCCTTTTTCTATTTTCATGTTTATGTTGTTTACTACGGTGGTTTTTTTATATTTTTTTGTTAGTTGGGTGGTTTCTATTATGTATTTTGTCATTTTTTGTGGCACTTCCTTTTTTTTTTGGGTGAATTGTGAATGTGTATATGTAATGAAAATTTTACATTTGTAAAAAATATATTACATATGTAATAAATATATTACAATTCTAGTATATAAAGATAACCCCACCACAAAAAGATTAAGAATTATATAAAAACAATAAAAAACATAAATAAACATAATTAAAATGGAAAAAATAACATACAAAAACCGGATAAAAAGACTAATAAAATCAGAAAAAAGGCCCAACTGGCCAAAAATGATTAATATGCTACTAGGATTAACCCTATCCTCCATAATAGGTTACCTCTTATTTCCCCAACTCATATACCTATTCATAATAACAAGCATACTAATGGGCTTACTAGTCAACACACCATACCCCTTAAAAACACTCACACACCATGCAATAAAAATGATAATCTGCGGAGGCTTAGCAGTCTTTACAGCAACATTCGCAACCCTAAACACCTACATCGCAATACTATTTTTCATAATATGGTTAATCTTCTTCATAATAATGAACATAAAAGGAGGCTTAAACCGGACAGTTGGACTATTTACAATGTTCACATACTTCATAAGCTTAAACATTGTACTCACAAATGTCCTAAACATAACAAGCACAACACACCCATTACACATACTACACTTAGCCCTATACTGTGGAGCAATAGGATCATTTGCAATATTCCTAGAAACCAGTCCAACACTAATAATTAAATACTTAAAACATGACCCTACAAAAAGGAAAATCCTAGCTGAACTATACTCACCTAAAATCAAATATGATAAATTCATAAAAAACCGTACCATAATATTAAAAGCAGACCAATCAGACTACACATTCACACTCATACACCTAGCAATGAGTCTAATGATATCCAGTTTCAACCTCCAATATGTTAAAGATGATATAAGCAAGGAAAACCAGGAATACTTTAAAAATTTCATAAAAGAAGTAGATAAACTACAAACACAAATAAGCACAGCAATAATAAAAAACAATGATAAAGGTTTAATATTAAACCTAAAACACTTACGACGAATCGTAGAAGATATAAATCAAATAAAGGATACTAAACCAGAATCATTAAATGTTAAAAAATCTATACACACCTACCTAAAAACATTCCAAAAAATAAATTTAGGATTAACTGGTGCATACACAGAAGAAAATATACCATTACCTGAAGATGAAGAAAGCACATGGACAAACTTAAAAGATAATTTAACCTTAAACAATATTAATGTTCGCTATGGTATAAGATTTGCAATCGCCACTAATTTATCATTTATCTTTGATATATTAACTGGAGGAATAATACAGTATGCAGCAACCATTAGTAGTTTCTTTACAATGAAACCTGATGCAAAATTTACAAAAATAACTGTATTAAAAAGAGTAATTGCAACACTTGCAGGTAGTGCACTTGCAACCTTAATAGCAATAATACTTTTAAACTTTAACTTATCCTATTTAATTCCAGTTTTAGCTGTGCTAACTATGAGTCTTTTCTATGCATATATGCAGAATAATTATAGTATTGGAATATTTTTTGCTATGATGATGGTGGTTTTCATCCAACCTTCAAATTTATTAGTATCACAAGCAATGTATCGTATTTTCGGAACAGCAATTGGGGCCTTAATTAGTTTCCTTGTTGGAATGTTCATATTACCTAATGAAACTAAAAATAATTTAAGTATTCTAATTGCAAATAAAATTGAATTTAATAAAAATTTAATCATACATATCCTAAATGAAAATGAGGATAATTTATTTAAGGATAATAAACTTATTCATGATAATAATTTACGTATGACTGGAAGTATAGATCGTATTAGTGAAGAATATGAGGATATAAGTGATGATATTGATTTATTTATTGAATTATCAAGTTCTCTTAATCAGATTCATGGAAATTTTTTAAGTCTTAAACGTTATATTTTCCGTACTAATCGGGATTTTAAGTTTGAGAAAGCTTTAAATTTATTTGATAATTTTTTCACTAATATTAATAATGTTATATTGGAAGATGATGAAATATATTTTGAAGAAGAATTTGAAGAATTAACTAGTATAGTTGATTATTTAGAAACTAAGTATAGTGATAATAAGGATATTATTCTTTTAAGATATTTTAAATGGATTTATGAGGATATGGAAGTGGTTTATGATCTTGTTAAAACTGGTCGTAGGAATAGTACTTTCACTCGTTTTAATCAAATGATATAAGTTTCCTATATACTTAAAAGTTTTAAGCTTTAAAATAAACATCATCAATGTATTAAAATAAGAATAAGATTAAAAAAACTTATACTTGCACTTGTTAAGTATAAGTTAAATTGTGTTAAGTTTTAATTTTATGAATATTAAAAAGGGTAAAGGAAATGAAAAAAAATAATCCCCACCATTTAAATATTATTTAAATTAACCTCACTTGGAAAACCATGAGAAACAATATATGCAAATAATTTAACATACTCATCATGACTTAAAGAAACACCATTATCACCAAACTCCACACTATTAGGAACATTACCATTTTCCTGAATAGAATTAACAACTTCACTAGCAAGATTACTATACTCACTACTAGAAATCATATTAGAATCCTCAGTATTACTACTAGTATCACTAGTACTAGAATGATCTAAAATATTACTTGCTAATAAGTAAGTAGCATCATCAATACTAAGATTAGCATCACCAATATCAATATTAGTAAAACCAGATGGAGCACTTTCAACCATACTAGCTAAATCATCAACATTAACATTACTAGAACCAATAGAATCATTCACACCTTGCACAATATTATTCTTCAAAGAATTAGAATCATTCTCCTCCTTAAATATGGAAGCAACACTAGAATTAGTAGTATCATTAACCATAGAACTAAGATTCTCCTGAATACTAGAATCATTTGCAGGACTAGTCACATTCTCCTCAGCATTATTATCAGACTGACTTACACCTGAACCTGTAACATGATTCGTGTAAGGAACAAGACCTTTACTTGGACTATTAGTACTATTATTAGTAGAATTAGTACCAGAATTATTAAATGATAAAGCAACAGCAGCACCAATCAATAAAACAATAATTAAACCAACACCAACCATATAATAAATACTATTATCCTTTTTTCCATCAGGATTTGAAACATTCTTTGGATGTTTACTATTAGAAATATTTCTACGATTATCACTAACAGGATTATTTAAACTTTTACCACAACGTTTACAATAATCTAATCCATCAGGATTTTCAAATCCGCATCTTGAACACTTCATAATATATTATTATCCTCCTTAATATTTATATAAATCTAAAAAAAATTTTAAAAAATAAAAATCAACTAAGTTTTTAACATAGCACCTATATTAAATTGGAAATTTAATCATAATCCCTGTACCTTTACTGGGTTTTAAGTTAATTAACTCACCATCAATTTGCTTAGTTAAACTCTGCAAAATAGTCATACCTAAACTACTAGTAGTATTAATATTTAAATCACTTGGCAAACCCACACCATTATCACAAACAGTTAAAACCATACCCTCATCTGCCTTTTTAAGTTTAATCCACAAATCACCCTCACCAGAAGGGAAAGCATACTTAATAGTGTTTAAAATCAACTCATTAATCATCAAACCTAAAGGAGTAATAATATCCATATTCAACTCCATACTATCAATATCAGTATGTAAATTAATATTACTACCACCATATAAGGAAAAAATTTGTGAAGACTCAGAAACAATATAATCTCTAACATTAACATAATCCATACTATTAGATTGATATGTTTTATCATGAATAAAAGCCATACTATTAATACGATTAATAGTATTCCAAATCGTAGTTTCAGGATTATCCTTATTAAAATTATAATCAATATTTAAAAGACTAAGAATAATTTGTAAATTATTCTTCACACGATGATGAACCTCTTTAAGTAAAACCTCATCACTATTAATATTAGACTCAATCATCATATTATTACTTTTTAACTCCTCCTGAATACTTACTAAACGTGTAATATCCTGAACATAAAAAATAATCCTATTATAACCATTATTATATAAATTACCAGACACAAAACTATAAACAGTTAAATATTTAATATTACCTTTAGCACTAGTAATCTTTAAAACCTTATTATAGAAATGATCAATTTCACCATTAACAATTTTATCAAACTTATCTTTACTTTCACTATCTAAAAAATCCCTAAAAAAATTATAATCAGAATCATAATTCTGTATTTCACTTTTATTTAATTCTAAAATATCATAAATCTCCCTATCCCAATTAAAGTAACCAGTATTATCCACATGTAATAATGCAAACTTATTAAGTTTCTCACTAATTAATAAGTTCTGTTGAAAAATCTTAGAATTAAACTTATCATATTTAAAACTTGTAATATCCCTAAAATAGAACTTAACAACTGATTCACTTTCATAATACTCTGGACTTATATAAACAGAAAAATAAGCAGAAGAACCATTATTTAATTTAAATTCAACCTCTCCAGAATAGGATAAAACTTCCATTTTAAGTATTTCATCATAAAAACTTAACCATTCCTCATGTGTAAAGTCTTTAAAAATCATATCCTCAAAATTAAATATTGAGTACTTTTTTTCTAAATCCTTGAATTTCTTATTTTTATTAATAAAAACTTGATTTTTACTTATCACTACTGCAGGATTATATTGATAGAATATTTTCTTATTCTCCTCAATTAATGCTTCTGAGTCAGTTACATTATTTGTTAAAACAAAAATTAAACCTTTAGATTTAAAAATTTTACTTTCATAACTAAACAGTAAATTATCATTAGAATCATGAATCATAAACTTAGCATATAATGTAATATTGTTTTGATAAACCTTTTTAAAAGATTTAAGAACACCTAAACTAGTATAAACAGGTAAGAACTCTGAATACAAGCACCCATTATATTCACTTAAATCCCTTTTTTCATCTTTTTTATGATAATCCTTAGAAGATAAATAATTTATAATGAAATCATCACAATCAGAGTTTAAAGGTTTATAAATATCAATAATTTGATTAGAATAAGCATATAATTCTTTAAACTTCAAATCTTTAAAAGGATAGAAATGTTTAGGAGGATTAGAAAAACTCACACCTTCATCTATTTTAATCATTTTAAATGATTCAGGATTACCCTTCTCAAAATAGGTTAAACTAAGAGGAAACATACTATTTAACACCTCAACTTTTACTAAAAATCAAATTTAATTCTAAACCATTACTTAATGGATTTAATTCTAAATCAGCATTAATCTGATTTGCTAATGCTTGTATAAGTATAAAGCTAAGATCAGTGAAATCTTGGAAAACATTAAAATCATCTAAACTATAATCCTCATATTTAAGTTTAAAATTAACCTTATCCTCTTTTAATTTTAACTTAACTGTTAATTCCCCTTTAACATTAGAACTAGAGTATTTGAAGATTTTCTCAATTATAATACTTATAATTAAACTAAAAGGTATAACTATATCATTAGATAATTCAACATTACTAATACTTAAATTAAGATTAATATTATCTTTTAATGGTTTTATTTTTAAATCTATTAAATCAGTTAAATAACTTTTAATATTAACCCCATTTAAACTAGTAGACTCATAAGTCTTCTCATGCATTAAACTGATAGTTTTAATATAATTTTTAGTATTACTTAAGGTTTCTAAAGGATTATTCTGATTAAAACGCATATTTAAATTCAATAAACTTAAAATTATTTGTAAATTATTCTTAACACGATTATGAACCTCTTTTAATAAGTCTTCCTTAACCTTTAAAACTTGACTTAACTCCTTATTAGACTTTTTTAACTTTAATTCATAATTATGTAATTCTGTAATATCCTGAACTATAGATGAAATAATTGAATCAGATTCATTATAGAAATCTTTTAAATATACAGCATGATAAGTTAAAAATTTCATATTACCCTTAAATGAAACAATAGAGAAATCTTTACTATAAAAACTATTAAATGATTCAGGATCCTTTATAAACTGGTCAAACTCATTTTTCACAGCACTACCTAATTGATTATAAAGTATAGTGTCTCTACTAATATTTTTTCTCTGATTTTCTGGAACCTCTAAAATATCATAAATTGCAGGACTCCAATCATTCAAATTACTTATTGAACCATAACGTAGGGAGAATTTAGATAATTTCTGAACTAGATTTAAATCTTGTTTATAAAATTCTGCCTTCAATTTTTCTCTTCGAACTTTAGTAATGTTAAAACAACTAAATTTCACAAGTCCCTCATCACCACTTTGGGAGTTTAAGTATACTTTGAAATAGAAATAATTCTTATTAGCTTTGTCTTCAAATAGGATCTCATCAGTATATGAACTAATCTCTCCTGTACTTAATTGTTTATAAACTTTTAAGAATTCCGCATGTGTTAAGTTTTTAAAATTTAGGTTATTAAAATTTATACTCTTTAAATTATGCTTTTTTAGAAACCCTGATACATTATTATTAATTTTAATAATTTTTTTATCTTTAACCCAAAAAATTCCATAATTATAATCATCAAAAACTTTCAACTTAGTCTTAACTGTTCTATCCTCTAAAATATCATTAAGTAAAAAAATTAATCCTTTATATGAAAAGATTTCTTGTTTAAAATCCAATAATAGGTTTTCATCTTCATAAATACTAATTAAAAGATTAGTTTTCAAATCCTCTTTAAAAGCATTAGTTAAAAAAGTAAAATACTTAGATGCTCCAATTTTATGGGAGATTAATTTAAAATGTTTAGAAACAATAAAATCATTAGATAAGTTAAGTTTACACCAAATATCAGAAGCATATAAAAATATATAATCCTCACAATCATTATAGGGTTTTAAAATATCAACCGAAATATTTAATTCATCAAGTAAAGATTTATAAGAAAAATTAGGTGAAATATAAGTATCAGAAAACTTCTTATAATAAAAATCAGATGTAGTAGTGTTTAAATTAAATTCCCTATCAAATTCACCATTAATTTCCTTAATCTTAACCCTTAACATATAATAAAAACCCCCCCATAATGGATTATCATATATTTTTTTATGAATAATATTAAATTATAATATTTAATATTTGCTTTATAATTAATAAGATTTTATATTTAATCCTCCAACTTTTAAAAAAAAAATTAAAAGTGGAATAAAACAGACATAAATAGTAAACTTTATTTATTTAAAAACACTAAATATATAATTAAATATTAATTTAGGTAATTGATATAAAAAAATATTCAATAATATAGACGTGAATTAAATGAGAGACTTAAAAGAAATCAATAAGGAAATTAAAATTGCAAGAAAAACATTACTTAAAACAGATGATGAAAAAAAATATCAAGAAGCACAAAGTAATCTACAAACATTAATTGATGAAAAAAGAACCTTCATGAACAAAGATTCTGGTGACTTCGAAATGACAGAAAACTGCTGGCATAAAACTCACCTTGAATAAAAAATTAAAATTTAAAACTTAAAGTAATTTAAGAGAAAAAAAATAAATCTCTTAAATTACAAATAATTACTCTTTTTAAAAAAATAAACATTTAAAACATTCCCATTATACTATTTTTATTAAAAAATTTTTTAAGCTAAAAAAAAAATTAGTCTATAAACATTAAAAAATCTAAATCATCCTATAAAAAAAAAGAAGAAAAAAAGGATTAAATAGGATTCTCACCATTATCAACTTGCTCCTGACTATACCACTTACCAGAAAACCAATAATGATTCTCACCATTATCATCAGTATACTTAGAAGTCGCACCAGAATGATCCACTGGATGACCATCCACATAATCCTCATCACCAGAATCATAAGAACCGGATGAAGAATCACTACTAGAACTTACCTGACTAGAATCAGAAGAACTAGAACCACTACTATTATTAGTAGAATTAACAGTAGTATTATTAACAACCACTGAAGAATTCCCACCATTAACAATAACAAAATACGCTGCACAAGACAATACAAGACAACAAACAATAACAGTAATAGAAACTATAATTAAACTCTTCTCATCCAAAATAAATATCTTCCCCTTTAAATAATATTTATAATTAAATATAAAATTTATAAAAAGAAGTATAAAAAAACTTTATAAAAAAAATAATTAAGTAAAAAAAAATCAATTTTTTTTAAAGATAAAAATTAATTATCAATTAATTTACGCCACATATAATCATAATAATCCTCAACATATCTTCTAATACTTAAATTATATCCATTTTCCTTTAATTCATCTAATGAAGCATTATGAGAATAATATTTCAACTCCTCCCTATTTTTATAAGTTTTAATAATCTTATTAATATCCATTTTTCTTAACCGATTTTTACCATTAACAGTATTAAAACCATGTGAAGCATCAATTAACAAAACACTCTGATCTTTCATCCGAGATTTCTTTAAAACAAGAATACATGTAGGACTACTTGTATCTGGGAAAAGATTACTTGGTAAGTTAATTACAGCATCTAAATAATTCTTATCCTTAATTAAATACTCTCTTAAATACCTACCCCAAACTTTAAACAGAAAACCAATACCCATTACTATAAGCCATAGTCCCATCATCCTTTAAATAATACAACATATGTAATAATAAAGCAAAGTTAGATAAAGTTTTTGGAGGAACCCTTCCATAATCCTTAAAACGTTCATCATTTAAAAATTTCTGATCCCCTGACCAATGAGAATAACAAATTAAATTAGAAACAATAGCATCAAACTTAACACCCTCAAATCCAGGATGCTCTAAACAATCACCACATACTAAATTGAAATCTCCACACTTCACATTATGAATTAACATATTCATACGAGCAATATTAAAGTAAGTTTGATTAATCTCTTCACCATAAAAATTATTCACAAGAACTTCCCTTTTAACACTTAAAAGAGAAGAAGAAAGCCCTGAACAAGAATCATAAACAGAATCTAAAACATGTTTATTTAATGATACAATTTTACTTAAAACCATATTAACCTCTAAAAGAGCATAACAACCTATACTATTAGATTCAAATGCAAACTGAGACAATAAATAATCAAACACATCTCCTGCAATACAATTATCCTCATTACTAATTTGGAAATCAAAAAAAAGATAAATGAATTAATAATTCACTTATAAAATCAGTCCTATCATCCTCAGTTTTACCTAACGTATCAGATTGTAAATCCACATCCTCAAACAAATTCATAAAACTTAAAGGACACACACCATAATATGAACAATCAGAAAACATTTTAAAAGCAGCCCCTAATTTCCTTAATAAATTAACATCCCCTATACATGCTAATCTAACAAAATTAGAAAACAAAAAATCAGGCTCAATAAAAAATCCTAAAGACTCTAAAGCCTCATCCCTTAAATCATCCCTATACTCCTCCAAATTATAAGCCCCAACAAAACTTAAATTATCCCTCCTTAATTCATAATCCAATTTAAAAACTAATCTCTCAGATAAAAACTTATAAGAAAACAAAGCTAAAAAATAATTCTTAAACTTCCCATATTCCCCATGAAAGTCAGATTCTAAACACAACCTCCACAATTTAAGCCCCAAACCATCAACACTACTTGACATTAAAAAAAACACCCTAATATTCAAAAAAAAGTTTTCAGATTTTTTCAAATAACTAAAAATAAAAGTTTTATTTATAAATTAAAATATCCTTATGCTCAGGATGCTTCTTAACAAAATCAACCCATAAACGAAGATCATAATTATCCATAGGACTTTCATTAGGAAGATCATAAGTCCCAAGTCTAAGCTCCATCCAAAAACCAAGCTGATTCTTCTTAAGAGTATCTTTATCTTCAATATATAATTTTATTTCAGGGGGTAAAATTACATCATCAATTAAACATAATTCCTGATGTTCCTTCATATAATCAATATTAGTATCTATTGCCTGTTTTGATCCTATCATTAATTTTTTAATCATGTTTTTATCCTCCTATTTTTTGTTTGAGTTCTTTTAAGAATTTCATGTTTTAATTATGGGAAAAAAGTATGCTTATGAGTAGTATCATACTTCTTCTCCCACTCTTCAGCAACATCCCAATTCACAAGATCACTCCATTGAGGATAACATTCAACCCAAGTCAGAAGCTCATCTTTATCAGCACCAAGACCATCTTTTCTTCTATGATTTTCTTGTCTCATTTCACGACCTATTTCAGTTATTTCTTCGAACAATTCTTTATTTTCAGGTCGTGTTATGAATTTGTATCTTTCATCAGAATCTATCCCACTAAGAAGAATTGGAGGTATGTAATCTTTTAAATAAGTTAATTCTTCTCTTATAGTTTTTAAATATTCATAATTTAATATTTCAGGAATAATACCAAAATCATGTTCTATTGTAAATTCATAACCAATCATTTTTTTTAACCTCCTTTTAATTATATGTGGATTTGTTTTTCTTTTATATTTAATTAATAACAAAGTAGGTTCATAAACATCATCAAACTCTTTTTCTCATAATTCTGCAATATCCTAATTAAGCAAATCTTTCCATTGAGAATAACAATCAATCCATTCAATCAAACAATCCTTACGATAATCCCTAGTTTTTTTTGAACATTTAAACTTCATTCAATCTTCTTTTTTTGAATTCTTGAAACTCATTTTTAAATTCTTTATTTTCAGATGTATTAATGAATTTTTTGTGAGTATATTGTTCATCATAAGTTAATTCAGCTTCAAATATATTGGGGACATACTCTTTTAAATAAGTTATTTCATTTTTTTTATTTTATTAAAAAATTCTATATTTATTATGTTTTGTAAAATATATTCTTGAAGATTAGATTTTTTATTAATAATACAGGTTATTAATATCATTTCTTATTTTAATTATTTTTTCCCTAGATTAATAATTTTTTATAATAGTATTATATCTACTCGTTTTGATATTATCTAATTTAAATTTAATTTTTTTTTATTGTATGTTTTTTAATAATTTTAATATGAATTTTTTGAGTTGATTTTCGTTTTGTTCTTTATATGTTCCAGGATTTAATGGGAATGCTCCAACAGATGGGATGGTTTTTCCTGGTTTTTTGTATATTTGCTGTTTTTTTCCTACATATAATATGTATGATCCTTTGGTGTTTATTATTGCATCCATGTATGTGTGCATTTTATTAATATCTTCTTTTTTTACTTGATTCTTGTCCATTTTGTATTTGGCATCAAAGTGGTATAAATTTTCCTTATTCTTGTTTTTTATTAGAATTGAGTAATCTGGTTTGAAATGATTTGAATATGATGTGAATTGGTTTTTAGAGTTATTAGTATAATTTTTTTGATAGAATAAGTATATTTGGATTTCTGGTGAGTATTGAAATATGTAATTTGGTTTTTTTGATGATTGTGATGTTTTTAGTTCTATACTCCAATCTTTATGATTTTTGTTTATTTTAAATATTTTTTGGTAATTTATTTTTTCATTTGTTATTTGTGATAAGATGTTTAATATTTCAATGTAACACCACTTTTCATATAATTCATATATTTTTTTCTGGTATCCTTTGATGTCTTTGCTTATTTCATCCCAGTTCATATGATAAGATAATTCTAACATGAAGTAGTATTCTAATATTTTACGATATCCTTCCTTTTTTTGTAGAACTTGACTATTTAGGGGTAATTGTGTTAATTCCCCTATTTCTTTAAGTTTTTTATTTGATAAATATTCATTGATTTGTTTATTAAATTGTGTTAATTGTTCTTTTATGTAACCTTTAGGTGCACCTTCTAGGCATGTGGTAATCATGTTTTCTATGAGTTTTAGGAAGTATTTGTAAAATCTGTTTTCATTTGTATTTATTGTGTCTTTATATGTTGTGTTTATAATTATTTCAGGTATACAGTAATTTGTTTTTTCCCATACTTGATTTTTATCATTTTTAGTTAGTTTTATTAAGTTTTTACTTGTAGTGTATGCTTTGATTAAGTCTTTTGGTTTTATTTTTTGTGATTTATTTAAAGGTAATGGTTCTTCATATTTTATTAATTTCTTGTATAAATGCCAGTTTATATATTCTACTGTTGAAGGTAAGTTTTCAGTTTTGAATAAGTATTCTATTAACATGTATTTTTCTGTTATTGTTAAATTATCTTTATCTAGTGGGTTGAAGTTTTGGAATAATGGGGATTTAATATCAAATATTGTTCCAACACTTATTTGTGATAAGTCCCCTATCATGTTTGCATAATCTTGATTATAATCTATTTTATAGCTTCGTATTTCTAAGGGTAATGAGTAGATTATTTTGGAATCTTTTTTTATGTCTATAAAAGTTTTACCTATATATGCTTGGAAGTTTAATCTACCTATTTCTATTTTTGGATTGTATGTGTTAATTTTTTGGTATATTTCATTTTTATTTTCTTTTAAACTAAAAAATATTTCATATCCTTTTAAATTATCTAATGTTTTAAAGATTATTTCATAATTTCTTTCTTCAAGAAGCATTAAATTTTTATTACCTTCTTTTTCAAGGATTATTATTGGAGGGTACTCTTTAATTTCTTGATAGATTGGTATGTTTTCACATTCCACAATTTTATTTAAGTTTTGTGGATTGTGAGGAATGTTTTCATAATCGTTACTAGAATATGTTAAGATTATTTCTCCATTTATTCCAATACTTTTTAAGTTTATTTTTATTTTTTGGGATAACATGTTAAAAATTCTATTATTTAGTTTATAAATGATACATATTGTTGTTTATTTAATACTTTTATCATTTCACTGACCTTTTTATAAGATTCCGGATAGATTATAGTATTTTCTTTTTTACATGAATTTTGAATGTTTTCTAAAGTTCCACCTATAATTTTTTTGCTTCCATGAAGTTTAGGTAATATTTTCTGTTTTACCTGGGAATCTAAGTATCTTTCCCAATTTTTAAAGTTTTCAGGTTTTCCTTCATATTTCCATGCTACTATCATATATCTTATAATTTCATTTATTGTTCTAAAACCAAAATCAAATGTTGAATCTTTTAAATCTATTTGAAATTTATTTAATTCATTAATTAGTATTTCCCAGAATAAATCATTACCCGATTTTACATCTTTTAAAATATTTTTTAATTCTTTTATTCCCTTATTTCTTAAATCAGTATCTGATAATACATCGGTTAAATAGTTTATATTCTTTATTTTATCATTGCTTTGAAAGGTATCCATATAATCTTTTACGTTTACTGTTGGAAATTCAATGGTGTTTGCTCGATCTAAAACTTTTGGTGAAAACATATAAGTTGTCTCATCAACATTAACTGTTCCAATAATAAATAAATTTTCACCCATTTTAATAGTTTTTTGATTATTTTCTCCTATGATATTTATTGGTTCATTACTTTCCATACTAGATAAGAAATCTGCAAAATATCTTTCAACATGCGATAAGTTCATTTCATCAAGTATTAAGAAATATGGATTAATTATATCCTGATTTGATTTTTGTATTAACTTATAAGATGGTGTTTCTTGATATTTATCAAGGATTACATTATAATATCCAATTATGTTAGAATTATCTGTCCAATCTGCTCCAACAGATACTAATTCATATGAATTATTATCTTTTTGTGATTTATATTTTGCAAATAATTGTGCAAGTTTGGTTTTACCTGTTCCAGAGTTTCCTGTAAATATTACAAATGGTTTTACTTTTAAGGATAATAAATAATCTTCTATTAAGTTTTTAGTGAAGAAGAAATTATTATTATTTAAATATGCAATAAAGTTCAAACCTTCTTCTTGATTTGAAACTTTTCTAGTAATTTGAATATTTTCATTTACTATGACGGGATTTAAAAGGTTACAATGATTTAAAACATCCTTATTTATGTTAACATCATCCTCTTTTAACCAATTAACTTTAATTTCACCATTCACTAAGGAGTTATCAATACTAGCAATGCTTAAAATATTATCAGCATCATTAATAATTAAAATATCTCCATTTTTAAAGGGATTTAATATAAATTGTGTATTTAAAATTAATTGTTTAAAATCTATAATATTTTTCTTTTTAAAATCATTTAATAAGTTTTTATTATGATTATTTAAGGTTAAATTCCAAATATTAGTTTTATTATCTGCTGTTAAAATAATATAGGGTTGTATGAGACTATCATAGATTTCAGTTAAATATTTTAAATCTTCATTGAAAGATTTTTGAAAATCCTCCATATTATGGTAATCTTTAAATATTAAAACTTCTTTATCATCATTGCTTAATTCAAACCCTTCATGTTTATTTTGTTTGATTAATTTTTGAAGTTCCTCCTTATTTTTGATTAAATTTTCATTTTCAGATACTGCTTGATTTATTTTAATTTTAATGATTCCTTCATTGATATTTAAATCAAGACTTAAATTTAATCCAGTACTAAAGTTAACATTATTATCTTTAGAATTAGCAAATCTATTAATTTTTTTACTTTTAACACCATACCATGAAGTATTATTATTTTTATCTAAAAATATCTTACATTCATAATCTATAAAATTATTATTTAATACTTCAAAATATTTTTGAAAATCATTAGTATACTTTTTAACCGGTATTGTGTCTAAATTTGAGGATGTATCATCTTTTAGATTTAAAATGAATTTAATTTCCTCTAAAAAATTTTTTGAAAGATTATTAACCCAAGAGTCATAAGCTTCTGCAAGATTATGGTTAAATTCAAAAGCAAAAACATCATCAATATAACTTTCATGGAAAAATAACATCCAAAAATCTTCCCTTAAATCATTACCATAATACTCTTTAAATTCTGGTTTTAAATTTAATTTTTTTTTAACTTTTTTACCAGTACTAACTATTATACCATTATAAGAAGATTCATTTAAGAAAGAATGTTTTTTATTCCTTTCACCACTAATCTGATTAACAGTAGCATTACCTCCATTATTATAAATAATATTTAAAACATTTAACATTTTATTTGAAAAAATATTATTATCATTTAAAAGATCCATCCAAGTTTCAACACTTAAAACCCTAGATTTACCATTTAAAGAATTTAAAATATGACGTGCAGTAGAAACATTAACCAAAAAGACAGGACAAGAATTATTTAAATTATCAACATCATTATTATTAATTTTGTTTTTAGAAACCTCACCTAACCATTTAACTTCCCTGTAATAGGGATATTCTTTTAAAAATAGGTTAATGTCATATTTAAAGTTTGATAAAACAGTCCCCACTAAAAAGTTATCATTTGATAAATCCAATACAATATACTGATGGGAAACAATATTATCCTTAAAATTAATAATACCTTCTATATTAACATCCATATTTTCATCATCATAAAATTTTGGATAAATTTTCTTTAATTGTGAAGAATTATATTTTTTAATATCCCCAAGTAAATTCCATCCTAAAGCAACAATGTTATTCTTCTTAAAATAATCTAATAATTTTTCTTCAACTTTAATCATCCACAATTTTGTCACTTTTAATCACCCCAAAATAAAAATAAAATTTAATTTTTAAGCATTCTCACTCTTTCTTTAAAGTATTCTTGTAATTTTTTATCTTCACAGTAGATGTAGCATCCTTTCATTCCACGGGTCATTAATGTTCTGTATGTGTTTTTTATGATTTCATCTGCAATTGTTAATGCTTTTTCTGGGTTTTCTTTATACATTTTTTTAATTCCAAATAGGCTTCGATCTGTTTTTGCTCTTTGTGTGAAATCTGTTATGATTTTATTATCCTCATATCTTATGTCTTTTCCAAGTATTACTCCAATATAATCAAATTCTAAGCCTTGTGATGTGTGAACGCATCCTATTTCATTAAAGGATTCTGGGTCTATTGCCCATGTGCTGGAGTTATTAAGGTTCCAACTTTTTTGGAAATCCCCAATTTTTATATCTGGAGTGTTAGTATCATCTCTGTAATCTTTTTCCCAGTTCCAGCAGTATCCTGCAACTAGGCGAGATTTGTTATTGATTTTATTTTTTTCATTTAATTTTTGGTAGAGTTCTGTTGGTGTGTTGATTACTTG
Organism: Methanobrevibacter sp. UBA417; assembly: GCF_002508845.1. Classification (NCBI taxonomy): domain Archaea; kingdom Methanobacteriati; phylum Methanobacteriota; class Methanobacteria; order Methanobacteriales; family Methanobacteriaceae; genus Methanobrevibacter; species Methanobrevibacter sp. UBA417. The sequence goes on along the minus strand of NZ_DAZC01000029.1, from coordinate 2,332 downwards.
AAAGTCATAATCATAATCCCCAAAATCATTAGAGTTTACTGTTTTTTGGATTTCTAGTACATCATCTAACCATGATAAGTATCCATCTGATCCATTACAACGGAACTGAGATTCAAGTTTTATGTAATCTATGTGTGCGCCTGCTTGTTGGGCGTATAATTCTATATCTGCTTTAGTACCTGCATCTTTTATATGGATTCTTTGTTGCTCATCTATAAAGAATATACTAGTTTTACTTGCATTTATGATTTCTTTTATCTGATTTTCACCTTGATTTGAGTATAATCCACTTTTTCTATTTAAACGATGTGCTTCATCTACAATTAAAACATCATACTCATTTTTTCCAGCTTTATAAAAATTTCCAGAACCTTTAAATAGGTTTTTAACATATTTCTGAGTGTATTCTCCTTTTAATTCTTTATAGTATACTTCACGTGGTGCTGAATTTTTTGTCACATAGAATGCAGTTAACTCATCATTTTTTATGAGATTTACAAGTAAATTTATTGCTATTACTGATTTACCTGTTCCTGGTCCACCTTCTACGATTAAGACTCTTTTCTCATCATCAAGGTATGATTGTCTAGCTAAGTCCTCAGCGGTTTCAAAGGCTACTTTTTGTTCATCTATCATTACAAAATTCTGGTTACCTTTCATCATACTAGCTAGGGTGTCTTGTAATCTTTTAGATGGTTGAATTTTACTATTATTAATCTTAAATAATATTTCTTCATTATCCCCATATTTAACATGACTTGAAATAAAATCTCTTAATTTAACAGCATCTCCTTTACCATATAATGGAGCCTTACAAATAGTATCTAAATAAACCTCATCAATTATATCATCATTTAATGATATTTTATAATTATGCAAATAAGCACAAGGATTAAGACTAATACCCTCATCTTGAACCGTCTGATTAAAATCATTTAAAAGATTAGCATAAGACCAAACCTGATAAGAAGGATGAGCAACCTCCCTTAAACCTCCCCCAACAAAGGTCTTAACAATATCATCTTTACCCACAACCTTAGAAGCACTCTCCCATTGTTTCAATTCAATAATAACAACATTATCCTCCCTACCATCATCATAACCAGATACGATAAAATCTATCCTTTTATTAGAAGAAGGAATCTTAAACTCAATAGCAACACCAGCATCTCTTGGAATATTCTTATCCATTAAAATTTTATACATATACTCCATACTATTCTTCCAAGCACGCTCCTCATTAGGACTAGTACCATGATGCAAACTCTTCTTAAAAGCAAACTTAATATCATCACTAATAGTATCATTCAAAACAGCACTAAGAAAACCATCAACAGTAGAATCAAAAACCAACATACTTAAAACCTTAATTATAATTTATCATACTTAGTAGAAACACCCTTAGACTTACAAATAGGATACTTCTCACCATTTTTTTGAATCTTATTTAAAATAATCTCATCAACATTAACATCCAAAGCATCAGCAAGCAAATAACAATAATTCAAAACATCAGCCAACTCATCAACAACCTCATCCTTATCAAAATCATCATCCCACTGAAAATGCTCCAACAACTCACCCGCCTCAATACTAATAGACTTAGCTAAATTACTAGGAGTATGAAACTGCTCCCAATCACGATCCCTTTGAAACTTAAGAATCTCACTCATAACATCAACCATTAAAATAAAACCTCTCCCACATACTATTTAATAATTAAATAATAAATTTGTACAATAAACTTAATAAAACTTAAGTTCTATAAAAACATGCCCTTTTGAGTATTTTTTATTAAATCTATAAAAACATGATTTTTTTTGAATATTTTTTTATTAAATCGGCTTTGTAGAAACCCTATTTTTTTGGTAGTTGTGTTGATCTGTGGATGTTGTAGATTAGGTTTTTGAGTTTTGTTTCTTTGTTTGATAGTTTTAGTGTTCGGCTTCTATTTGTTCCGTTAAATAGTCTTTTGATTACGATGAATACTCCTTCTACATTGCTTCTTAGGCTGTATATTTTGGGTCTGAAGATGGATATGCTGTTAAGTCTGTAATGTCCTTTTTTGGCTCCTGGTTTTAATTGGTATTATGGTTGAAAGCTCCAGTGTATTCATTTTATGCATTTTCTTAGGAGGTTCTGTGTCGTATGCTCATGTCTGCTAATATGTAATGTGGATGATATTTTTTTGTTTGTCTTATGGAATTGATTGCAGAACTTGGTGTCACTTCTAAGGTCCTCTTTGAGTTGCATAATTGAGGATTAAACGAGTTTTTATGTCTAATTGCTATTATGGTTTTTAACATAGCTTTTTCGTTTCTTTGGCTCGTAT
>NZ_DAZC01000003.1:34249-36367 GCF_002508845.1 Methanobrevibacter sp. UBA417 | reverse complement strand
ACAATTGGTTTATTTGGAGATAAATTAAATCCAGTTATTTTGCTAACAAAATCAGATAAATTATATAATTTTGTGGTATCAACATCTAAATCTATTCCATAAGCTATTTTAAGGGTCATAATAAATTCTTCTAATGATGCATTTCCTCCTCTTTCACCTATTCCATTAACAGTTAAATGAGCTTGTTTAACTCCTTCTTCTATAGCAATAACTGAATTTGCTACGGCTAAACCAAAATCATTATGAAAGTGTACACTTAATGGAACATTTATATTAGGTTTTAATTGCCTAATTAACTCTTTAGTTGTTATAGGGACCAATATTCCCACAGTATCTGGAATATTAATTACATCAACCTTTGCTTCTTCTGCCGCTTTATAAACTTCTAATAAGTAGTCTAGTTCTGTTCTTGTAGCATCTTCTGCAGAAAACTCCACAGTTAAACCATGATCTTTTGCATATTCAATTGTCTTAACCGTTTTTTCAATAATTTCTTCTTTAGACATTCCTAATTTATAATCTCTGTGAATGGGGGATGTTCCTATGAATGTATGAATATAATTTAAATTAGAATCTAATACTGCATCTACATCTTTTTTTAAAGCTCGGGATAATCCACATAATTCTGCATTTAATCCACATTTACTTAATTTTCGTGCTGTTTCTTTTTCCCCTTCAGAAACTATCGGAAAACCAATTTCTATAGTGTTAACACCTAATTTATCTAATTTTTCAGCAATTTTGATTTTTTCACTAGGTGTTAATGCTATTCCAGGTGCTTGTTCTCCATCTCTTAATGTAGTGTCAAATAGATTTATCTGATCTGCAATGTCCATTTGTTTCTTTAATCTATTGATGTCTATAGTATACACAATAATTCCTCATTTTTGTATATTTTACATTATTTAAATTTTGTTATAAGTTTAATTTACAAATTATTTAAAAACTACTTATTGCTATTGTTATTATATTTCTCAAACCTGGTGCTAGTCCTAATACAAAGATTGTTAATTTTAATAGTCCATTAATATTTTCATCATCAATGTATTTGTCAGTTATATATAATGCAAATGTTATTATAATAATTTTCAATGGAATCATTGTTGCAGCAGTGTTTATATAAAAATGGATAAAATTTGGTAAGACATGTTGTTCGTAATAACCTAAATAATCCACTGCTATAAAAGTAGAACTTGCATCTAATAGATGTGCGGATAAAATTGATAGATTTAATTTATCATTGTATAATTTCCATTTTTTCCCTAGTATATAAAAACTTATTGTTAATATTGACCAGATTATAATAATTAATGATATTGAATTTATATTAAAATTAGGAATTTTTGATAGTGGAATTATTAGTATTGTTAATCCTATTAAAAATATTGTGTATCTGTAATCTAAATTTTTTGTTTTATTTAAATAATAACCTATTAAAAGGGAGCTAATAGCTAAAATACCCACTAAAAAATATATTCCAGGGGTGATTAAAAACATTGTTTTTGGATAAACATTATTATCTACTAATGCACGAATAATTGTTCCAAAAAATATGAAAGGAATTAAAGAATAAATTATTTCTTTTGGATTAATTTTTAGGTGATTAAATAATTTTAATATTAAAAATAATATGATAATTAATATTATTCCATAAATTAAAGTGTTAAAAACTGTGTATCCTGAGAAAAATATGTTCTGAATTGTTGTTGGTAAAAATTGATCTATTGTTGGCATTTGATAAAAACCATATTATTGTTCTATTTCTGATACCTCATTAGGTATGGTTTTAGATCTTTTTAATTTACGTTTTATAACATTTCCCAATACTCTAAAATTAGATGTTTTCTTTCCTTTAGGTGTTGTTTTCTTTTTTTGTATTGCATCTAAAATATCATCCACATTACAATCACAATCAATTTCTGTATAGCAATCTCCTATTGATTTTATAAAATGAGAATCACTAGATCCAAATCTTGCTAGATTCTTATTTTTAGATAGTTCTTTAGCATGACTATTAGAGTATCCAATTATGTATCTTGCATTTAATGTTTCAACACCGTCATTAGATAAATTATCATCAATTTTTGTAAAGAGTCCATGTCTATAATAAGAATAAGG
>NZ_DAZC01000003.1:0-34066 GCF_002508845.1 Methanobrevibacter sp. UBA417 | reverse complement strand
TTCTGTTACCCCAAATCCCAATATATGTCCTGAATATGTTGATATTTCGATAGATGGAACAACTAGTAAATTATCCATATTTTTTGATTCTTTTATTGCAAATTTAGATCCTTTCACTGTGTTGTGGTCACTAATAGCTATAGCATTTAAACCAACTTTTTGGGCTTGTTTTAAAATATCTTTAACTTGTGAGTTTGAATCTCCAGAATATATACTATGAATATGCGGATCGATTTTCATTATTTTGATTCCTATTGATTTAATTTATATTTTATAGTTTTTATTAATCCTATGGTTCCAGTCATCATAACATCTCCACCTGGAGAAGCATAATGATAATCTAATTTTGTATCTTCTATTAATTTTCTTTTTGGTCCGGATACAATTACTTTTTCTATTTTTGATATTGGGTTTATTACATGTGCTCCATGGCCATCATCGTCGTGAACTTCTTCAAATGTTATTGTTCCATCAGCTAATCTTTTATTTAATTTATCTATTTTTTCCCCATTTAATCTAGATGTGTGATGTTCATAAACTCCTTGTATTTTACCATTTTCAATAGATGCCACTGTTGTATGCCCATTTCCAATGTCCATCACAATATAACTATTTAATCCTTCTGTAGATTTATCATAGTACATTCCACAGATAGATGCAAATTTAGTATCCATTAATAATAATGGTTTTTCATGGTTTTTATTTTTTATTGCTAATTGGACTGATTTTTTTACTGATTGCATTCTACTATAATATTCAGGTATTTCCTCTTTTAAAAATCCATATTCTTCAGGTTTTATTGGTTTTTTTAATTTTTCTCTGATTTTTTCAAATCGAAAGTCTCGGTCTCCCATTTTTTCATTGTATCCATGATCTTGGACTGCTATAGCTAGTGCATCAAAATTATAATTTAAATCGTATTGTGAAATAATGTTTGATATTTTATTAATGTTCACATCTTGAAGTGTTATTTTTGTATAGTTTTCATATTTTTTGTTATTTTTATCTTCAACAATTTCTATTCCATAAGATGCGACTTGTTCTAAATTATCTCTAATAGTTTTCCCTGCAAGTTTTTCTGCAGCTACTTTGTATCCTTTTTCTATGTGTTTAACTAATTGATTTTTTATTTTTCCTCCACCCATTATCACTCCATTTAAATAAATATTACTATTTGTTTTTTCAATTTTTTGACATATAGTTAAATGAGGGGATGGTAAAACAAGTTTTATTGAATTTTCTATTTCCTTTTCTGTATTGTAGAACATTATATCTTTGGTCCCTGTTCCAACATCAATTGCTAAAATTCTCATAAATTTAATATGTTTTTTTTATTATATATTATTTTAGTTATAAGTTATTAGTTATAACTTATAACATTTAACTTATATATTATAACTTATAAATTCTTCAATAATTAAAATTTAAGGTTTTTGTCATGGGAAATAATAATTGTAATTTAAAATTTAAAGAGTCATATTCTTTAAAAGAAAATTCTTCTAATAATAATATCAATGAGTTAGAAAATATTTTGGAAAATGATAGAATTTTGGATGATTTACATATTAAAGAAGAATTAATTAAAGAAACTAATGATTTTAATAATTTTGGAGAAAAAGAAATAGATAACCATTCTCAAAGCATGATCGTTTTTAAATTAAATAATTTATCAAAAAATCATAAAAATTTATCTAATTTAATACAACCATATAACTCAAATCATAATAATAATCAATTTTTATTAGAGAATGATTTTTTAATAGAAAAAGCTGATATTAAAATTGATACTTCTTCTAAAAATATACAATTTAATAATAGCTATAATCAATATAAACCTAACTTAGATTTAGACACTTTTAAGATTGAAAAATCAGAAAATAAATTTATTCCAAAAAAAAGTCAAAATCCACCTCAAGAATTATCAAACATCAACCATGAAATAATTGAAGAAATTAATCAAAAAGTTAAAAAAAATCCAAGAATTACATTATGGTCACCAAGATCTGCTGCTGTTCTTCGTTATTTAAGAAAAACCTCTCCTGAATTTAGTATTAGTAAAGAAGCATCTTTATTAATAGATAATCTGATAAAAGTTAAATACCAGGATATATGGAATCTTTTTAATGATTTAGATTAATTATCATTGAAATGTTGTTTGGTATTTACCCTCTATTTTTATATATGGCTCTGCTCTTTTAGTCACAACACCAATTTTTTTCAAATCACTTAATTTTTTAAATGGCATTTTTTTACGTATATTAATAATTTTTTTTGCTGATTTTGTACCAATTCCTGGAACCCTAATTAATTCAATATAAGGTGCAGAATTAATTTCAACAGGAAATATATTCATCTCTTGTGCGGCTAATATCTTAGGATCCTCACTTAAGGATAATTGACCATTTTCATTAAATACTATTTCATTTTTTTTAAAATTATATTCACTTAGTAATGCATCAGCATGATATAATTGTGCGGTACGTTCTGTGGATTCTCCTATTCTATTTTCTAATTCAGTACCTTCAACAGGAGTAAAAGCACTAAAATAAGTTCTTCTTAAATCAAATTTATTATACAAAGATTCCATTCTTTTTAATATTTCTTCATCTGTTTCATCATTTGCACCAATTACCAATTGAGTAGTTTGTCCAGAAGGAGCTAATGATGAATCTCTTTTAGATAAGTCATTAATCCATTTAATTCTTTTTAAAATATCTTTATTATAATCTTTTGTAGAACTTAATTCATATAATCCATCTTTAGTGGCAGCTTCTATGTTCATACTTATCCTATCTGATAATGACATAGCTCTTTTAATTGAATCTTTAGAAGCACCTGGAATAATTTTAAGATGTATATAATCTTGGTATCCATATTCCTTTCTTAATATTCTTATTGTTTCTATTAAATTTTCCATAGTTTGATCTATTGTATTACCTACACCTGAACTTAAAAATAAACCGTTTACTAAATTACTATCATAATAATTTAAAAATACTTTAGCTATTTCTCTAGGGCTTAATTCCATTCTTGTAAAATTTCTTTTACATTCATTAATACAATATTTACAATCATTTTTACATTTGTTAGTCATTAATGTTTTAAATAGTGGAATTTCACAACCATTTGAACTGGCATTATAAATTCCTGGTAGATTAACTTCAGAATTTTTCTGTTTGTTTACATAATCACATAAATCAAATTGTGCGGAATCTGCTAAAATTTGCATTTTTCCTAATATTGTCATAATATTAATGTATTTTTTATCTTAATATTTTTATTGTAAATAATCATTTTCTATTGAATAAGAAAATTTATAAATAGAACTTATTACAACTATTTATCATGAAAATAGTATTAGCTGGTACTAGTAGTGCTGTAGGTAAAACAACAATTGCCACTGGGATTATGAAAGCTTTATCAGAAAAACATAATATTCAACCTTTTAAAGTCGGTCCAGATTATATAGATCCTTCCTATCATACTTTAGCTACTGGTAATCCTTCTAGAAATTTAGATTCTTTTTTTATGACTGATTATCAAATTATTAATGTTTTTAATCAAGGTTTAAAAAAATCTAATTCAGAAATAGGTATAATTGAAGGTGTTAGGGGTTTATATGAAGGAATAAGTCCTACTGGTGATGTGGGTAATACTGCTTCTATTGCTAAAGCTTTAGATGCTCCTGTAATTTTAATATTGGATGCTCGAAGTTTAGTTAAAAGTGCCGCTGCTGTTGTTTTAGGATTTAAATCTTTAGATCCTTCAATTAAAATTGAAGGTGTTATTTTAAATAAAGTTCGTGGAAAAAAACATTATTTAAAAGCTAAAGAATCCGTTGAAAAATTAACCGATACTAAAGTAATTGGGGGAATTCCTCGAGATGACTCTTTGATGGTTAAACAACGTCATCTAGGTTTAGTCCCCGCTTTAGAAAAAGAAAAAATTATTAATAATATTGATATTTGGTCTAATATAATTAAAAAATACATTGATTTAGACTTATTAATGGATATTATTAAACAATCAAAGTATTCTAATATTGGAGAAAATTTGAATATACTGCAAGAAAATAATTTGTCTAATATAAATAATAATATATCTTCAACATCACTAATAGAAAATTATAAATCTACAGATGAATCTACTATAAATGAATTATGGAAAATTGAAAATAAAAATCCTGTAAAAATTGGGGTTGCTAAAGATGAAATTTTTTCATTTTATTACCAAGATACCTTTGATGCATTAAAAGATAATAATGCTAAAATAATTTATTTTAGTCCTTATAAAGATGAGAATCTTCCTGATGTCGATGCTTTGTATATTGGTGGTGGTTATCCTGAATTATTTAAAAAAGAATTATCTAATAATATCTCAATGATTAATTCAATTAAGAAATTTCATGAAGATCATTTGCCTATTTATGCAGAATGTGGTGGATTAATATACTTGTCTCAATCTATAGATAATATTCCTATGGTGAATGCTTTACCTTATAAATCAGAAATGACTTCTCATGTTCAAGGTTTAAGTTATGTTATTGGTAAGGCATCAAAAGATTCCATTATTTCTGAAAAAAACGATATCTTAAGAGGGCATGAATTTCATTATACTAAAATTTTGCCTAATGATAATACCAATTTTGTTTTTGATGTCCAAAGAGGTAAAGGAATAATTAATTCTATGGATGGAATTATTTTAGGCAATACTGTTGCTAGTTATCTTCATATTCACCCTTGTTCCTATACTAATTTTGCTTATAATTTTACTAAAAATTCTTCTTTTTAATTTTAATTCGATTTTTCATTTTATTTTTTTTGTTAACTTTTAGTATATATTTTGTGACTCAAAGATATTATCATTTAACTCAATGACATTACATGTATATTTTTAGATCATTAATGTATTAATTTTCATGATATTTTTCATTATTTTTTCCATTTTTATTTTTTTTTATTTATAATATTTTTTTAATACTTTACTATGTTAATGACGATCCTTTTTACCGAGTTGTTTTTGAAAATTTTTGTAACTCAATTTTTTTCACTTGAAATTGTTCTCACGCAATTTTTTTTAAGAAATAAAATTTTCTTGCATATGTTAACTCAATTTTTAAGTTAAGAATTTGTTGATAATATCATTTTAACTCAATCATTTTTTTTCACTTTATATTTTTTTATATTATAACTCAATTTTTTTCAATGTTATATAATTAATGTTTTTTGTTATTGCAATTAATATTATAATTAACTCAACTATATATGCTATGATTAACAAATAATTAAACATATTATACTTAATTTATTAGTATAAATTTATTTTAACATTAAGAAGGAACTTTTATGTTAGAAAAAGAAATTAAACAATATAAAAGAGGTAATAGTTTTACCTACAGAATTGATCTTTCTAAAAAAGATAATTTTGAAGGTGGAGAAAAAGTTATGCTTCTCACTCTTAATGAATATAATCAATTCAATAATAAAATCGATGATTTCAATAAATTATTGGATGATAAAGATAATATTATTTCTTCTTTACGGGAAGAAAATAATAATCTTAAATCAGGTGTAAGCAAAGAAGTTGACAAACGTAATCTTGAAATCTCTAAAAAAAATGAAGAGATTAAAAGGCTTATGGATGAGAATCAAGTTTCTTTGCAAAAATGTTATGATATAATTGATGAGAAAGATAAATCTATTTCACATTCAATTGAAGAGATTCGGTTGGAAAGAGAAAAATCAGATGATATCTCTAAAAATTATACTGAAGAAATTAGATTGGAACGTCAAAGAAATGATAATTTACTTACTTCTAAAAATGATGAGATTAAATCTTTAAATTCTAAGTTGAATTCTTGTTTAGAGGAAAGTATGGATAAAAATAATCTTTTAACTGCTTATCGTTTATTAATTGAAAGATATAAATCTCGTAGTTTTATTGATCGTTTATTGAATAAAGAGCCTTCAGAAACTGATTTGAATGTGGGTTCTAAAGATACTTATATTTTAGACACTGAGAAAAAAGATTAATTTTTTATTTTTTTTTATTTTTTTTTATTGATAATGTAATATTATTATCATTCGAGGGTTAGTGTAATGTTCTTTTTTACTATTTGATATTTGTAACTCTTAGACATATTTTTCCACTGTATTTTGTATCTACATGTTAATATCATTGTAGTCTCTTTTTTTAATTTTTTTAGGTTAAAGGTATATTTCAAGTGTAAATTTATTGCTTCATTAGTCTTTAAGTTTTATCTAAGATAATATCACTGAGTTGTCATGTTAACAGCTTTTTATTAACATTTTTTAATTTTGATATTACATTTAAGTTATCATTTTTTTTAGTAATTGTAATGTTATTAACATCAAAAATTAATATTTTTAATAATTATTTAATTAATATTATTACTTTTGCAATGATATTTTTCTAATTTTCTTTTAAAATTAAAATTTTTTTTATCTAATATACTTTATCTTAATGCATTGAAAAAATTATTATTTAATTTTAGATCTAGTAGAAAAAAATTTTTAATAATTAATTAATATTTTTTTAATAAAAAATAATAATAACATTATTGATATATAAAATTAATAATAAACATAAATATAATTCTTAAGTTCTTAATAAAAAAATGTGATTTTATGAATAATATTAAATCTTATTTAAAAAATATAGATGTTTTTAATCCACTAATTATTGTTTTTGCAATTTTTTTATTTGTATTAATTGCATTACCAACCTGGTATATAACAACAGAATTACATACCCCTGAAATACCAATGTACTTTTTTATATTATTTGGATTAGTACTTTTTATACTAGGAACCTTAATTCCTAATATATTATATAAATTCAAAAATTCTTTCAAAAATAAAATAGATAATTTTAAGCTCAAGCCTAAAAAAAATCTTGAAAAACTTCCATTTTTTGGAAATTATTCTCAAATGGAATTATTATTACTATTTATAGTAATTTTAGGGATTGTTTTACAAATAATTAATTTAATTTCATTAGGAGGTATACCATTGTTTAGTAGTTATTTAAAAACTAAAGCTGCTACTAAAATTTGGTTAATATCTTATATAATTTATTTACCGGGAATAAATTTGCTTTTAGCTAAATTTAATAGAAAATCACATTATTTATTACTAATTTTAGGTTTATTTTTATTTGTTTTAACAGGTTATAGAACTACTCCAATAGCCATTCTATTGTCTACTTTTATAACTTTATATTATACTCGAAATTTTGAAACTAAACATCAATTAATATTTATTTTAGTAATAATAATTTTATTTATTTTAATAGGGTTCATTGCTATTAAATCTATTTCTACCCAGCATTGGAGAATTGGTCCATTAGAATTAGTTTCTTATAGAGCAGGATTTACTTTAAATATATTTGATAAAGTAACACGTCGAGAATTTTTAACTCATGGTAATCTTTTCTATTCCACTTTATCTGGATTTTTTAATTCAGTAGATCCAAGAGTCCTTGTAGGGCAAGCTGTTCTTAATGAAAATCATTCAATAACTTCTACAATTTTTGGTCCTGCAACTTTAGATTTCGGGATTATGGGTATGGGTATACAAATGTTTTTATTAGGTTTAATTTTAAAATTTTTATATATAATACAAAAATATAAAAAAGACATTTTTACTGCATTTTATGCAGTTATTCTAGCTCAAACATTAATTTGGATTGAAACAGGACCTACTGATTTAGTAGTTTGGATTTTTTATGCTATATGCATTCTTTTAATTTTCATTGGCTTTTATAAAATTAATTTTTTTAATGAGGAAGATAAATGTCAAATAAAAAAAAGTTAATGACAATTGCAATTGCAGCAGAAATCACACCTGCAAAAACAATTATTCCTATTATTAAAAAAATCAAATTATTAGAATCAAAAAATAAGTTAAATTGGGAAAATTCTAAAATAATAGGTTTATACCATGGGGATAGTGTTAAAAATATTCTAAGTCCTTTTTGTGATGAATGTTTTTCAATAGGTCAAGGTAGAGGATCTAATAAGAAAAAAAATTCAAATATAAAATTAGCATACTTAATTTTTAAGGATTTTTTAAAAGCTTTTTCTGCAATGAGAGGTAAAAATATAGATCTTCTTATCACTGCAGGAAATGCAGGGGATGTTAGAAAATCTATTTTGGCTGCTAATTTTTTACATATTCCAGTCATTCATATAGAACAAGATATTTATAATCCTATTGAAATTATTTCTCATGCAAATTTGGTTACTGTCCCCTCTGAAAAATATGTTTCTTATTTAAAAAATCATTATAATTTAAGTAATGTTATAAATATTGGTGGATATCCAATGGTATCTTACGTTATTGATTCTATTAAAAATCATAAAAATATTTCAAAAGAACAAATTTTAAGTGAAAATGGTTTAAAGTTAACTGATGATTATATTTTACTTGTGTTGGGTGGGGATTTAAGAGATAATGATTTAGAAAGATTAATACGGGTTTGCGAAAGTTTAAATTATCTTATAATTATTGCCCCATATCGTTTTGATAAACACTTAGTTGAAAGTTTAGTTAACTCTTCTAATATTAATGTTTTAGATAATTATGTGGATTTATATAATTATCTTAGCAATGCTAAAATTTTGATATATGCTGCAGGTATGGGAATGACAATTGAAGCAGGTATCTTTGAAATTCCTAGTATTAAAATAAAAGGTTTTCATAAAGATCATGCTAGTGTTGATTTGGCTAATGATTTAAACATTCCAATAGTTGATATTGATGATATTAGTCATGTTATTAATCACTTATCTAAATCTAACAGTAAGGATTTAATAGAAAATAGTCAAATTGCTATTGATAATTTAATTGATATTATTATTAATAATTTTAATTTTTCATTTAATAAAAGTGGTTTAAGTTCTACAAAAAAAATATGGAATCAAAGAAAAAAATATAGATAAATCTTAATTTATTTAATGTTTAACTCTTTTTAATTATATTTCCTCTTCTTAATATAATCTAATATATAAACTTACCGGTATCTTTTTAACAAAAGTACTTAAATAGTTTAAAGTATAGAATTATTCTTGTGATAATATGGTAGTTAAAATTGGAATTATAAAAAGTGGAAATATAGCAAGTTCACCTGTTCTCGAACTTTTATTAGATGAAAGAGCAGACAGACCAAATATTGACGTAAGAATAATCAGTTCTGGAGCTAAAATGAGCCCAGAACAAACAGAAGAAGTTGTTCCTAAAATAAAGGATTTCGACCCAGACTTTTGTATATTCACAAGTCCAAATCCAACAGCACCAGGACCAGCTAAAGCAAGAGAATTATTATCTCAATTAGATGTACCTGCAATGATTATTGGAGATACTCCTGGACTCAAAGCTAAAGATGAAATGAAAGAACAAGGAATAGGATACATCATAGTCAAAGCTGACTCTATGATTGGTGCTAGAAGAGAATTTTTAGACCCAACTGAAATGGCTTCTTTCAACTCTGATCTTATTAAAGTATTAGCTTGTACTGGAGCTTACAGATTAATACAAAACACTATTGATGGTATGATTGAACAAGCAGAAGCAGGTAAAGAAATAGAATTACCTCAATTAGTTGTATCTGCTGAAAAAGCTGCTGACGCAGGTGATTTCTCTAACCCATATGCAAAAGCTAAAGCTATTGCAGCATACACTATGGCTGAACACGTTGCAGACTTAGATCTTAAAGGTTGTTTCATGGTACAAGACTTTGAAAAATTCATATACCTTGTAGAAGCTGCACACGAAACTGCTTCCCAAGCTGCTAAATTAGCAACTGAAGCAAGAGAAATAGAAAAAGCTAACGATACTGTTTTAAGAACTCCACATATGAAAGATGGATCTACTGGTTCTAAAACTGTATTAACTGAAAAACCACAATAAATACTATTATTATAAGTAGCTTTTTTTAGCTACTACTTTTTTTATTTTTTTTTTTTTTAATTAGGAAAAATAGTTAAATAAATTTAATTATACTTATTTTAAAGATTATTTTTAAAAAATAGTTATTTTTATAAAACTCCTTTAGTACTAGGAATTTTATCATTTTCTATAATACAAGCATAATGTAATGATTTAGCGAATGCTTTAAATAATGCTTCAGCTTTATGGTGATCATTTGACCCTTTTACTGTTCCATAAATATTGATTTTTGCACTACTAGCAAATGATTCAAAGAAATGTATAATAATATCTGAAGTCATGTCTCCGATTTTATCATTTTTGAATTTTAAATCCATATTACAATAATTTCTTCCACTAATATCAATTGCAATTTTTGCTACTGAATCATCCATTGGGATTGTTGCATCTGCCATTCTTCGTATTCCTTTTTTGTCTCCAACTGCTTTGTTAAATGCAGTACCTAATAATATTCCAATGTCTTCAACTGTATGGTGATCATCTACTTCAATATCTCCAATAGCTTTTATTTTTAAATCCATGTAGCTATGTTTTGAAAAAGATTCTAACATATGGTTAAAAAAGTTTATTCCAGTATCTATATCATAATTTCCTTCACCATCAATATTAAGTTCTATATTGATATCGGTTTCTGATGTTTTTCTATTTACTTTTGCTGTTCTTTCCATTTGAATCCCATTTTTAAATTTTTTATATTATGTATAAAAATTTTATTTAATTAAATTAATAAATGCTTTAATAATTTATTCCCTTGGAGCATTTCTCATAATTTTAATAGCGTCTACTGGACATTTCATGGCACATAAAGTACAAACATGACAATATTCTAAATGAGATACATGTGCAACGGTATTAATTTTCCAAATTTTCCCACTTTTAGGACAAATTTCTTCACAGTTACCACATCCTGTACATTTATCTTCATCTATTTTAATTTTTAAAATATAAATCCCCTCACAAAAACTAAGAAAATAAATAAAAATTTATTTAATTATAATTTCAAAGTCGCTACTGACACCGCTTTAAAACCAATATAAATTTCTTTTCCTAAAGTTAAATTTAATTCTTTAGTTGCAGATACAGTAATATCTGAGAAAATATCGGTTCCACCAATATCAATTTTAACTCTGATCATTTCACCTTCAAGTTTCATTTCAATAATTTGACCTTTAAATATATTTCTAATACTAGATTCTTGAGGTTTCAACATTATGAAAATATTATCATAGCTAATCAAAGCTAAAATTTTATCTCCAACATTATAATTTTCATTTAATGGAATAGTTAATTGAACTTGTGGATTCAATTCAATTTTCATAATACCTTTAGGTCTATCAATACTTATTATATTAGCTTCAATCTCATTAACGTCTCGATGTAACTCCATAATTGCATTGATTTTTTTACATTCTTTTAAAATCATTTTACCTTCAGAAGTCAAAGTGGCACTTCCTCCCCCACCACTTCCACCTTTTTGTGTGCTTACAATTGCAATTTCTAAATTAGATTCTATCTTACTAATATAATTTAATGCTGTTCGATATGAAATTTTAGTTAATTTTGCAGCTTCAGTAATAGATCCTGTATTATTTATATACTTTAATAAATCGAATTTTTTACTATTCAGTAAAAATGAATTATCATCTATACTAATTTTATATTCTACGCCTGCTTTTACCTCAGTCATTTTATTTACCCTTCTATAAATAATTACTAATTAAAAATAATCTCCAAATATTTTTATCTTTATTTATGTAATATGTTATTATGTTTTTAATATAATTTAAAAAATTTTCTATTTAATTTTTATTTTTATACATATCTTTCTAAAATATTTATGAATTTTTGTACATATTTAGTTAACGGCCCAAATTTATTTCCAAAAGTTCTTGCAGCATTAATATCCTCAGGGTTTAATGTTCTAAAAGCTATTAAAAAAATTGTGTAGATTATGGGACAAATAATTAATCCTAAAATTAATCCTACAGTATTATGACCTAAAAAGAATTGTATGAAATATATTGGTATAGCCATAATAATTGATGCAATAATTATCTTTGTAAAAAATCCTATAGGTGCCTTTGTTTTTGTAATATGGAATGTAACAATTAACATAGGTATCATCATTGCTAATGATGCAATAGTTATCGCTAATGATCCTCCAATAATTCCATAAATTGGGATAAGATAATATCCTAATAGTACTGTGACAAGAGTTCCAAATAATAATAAATACATAGGTATTCTAGGGTTCCCTATTCCTTGAACTATACTAGATGAAATTGTAAACATTGAATAAAATGTCATTCCTATAACTAATACAGCTAAAGCACCTGCTCCAGCTATGTATGCAGGGTTAGTGAAATATACTAAACCTATTATCTCTTTTGCATACATTGCAATTCCAACACACATTGGAACTACAAAAACCATCCCATACCTATATACATTTGTAACATATTTTCCTAAAAGGTTTTTATTTTTTAAACTAAATGCTTCGGATACAGCAGGTAAAATTGTTGTTGCAAGAGAAGAAGAAATCATCAATGGTAAACGACCAATAGGATCTGCAGCGGTATAATAACCAATTGTTTCTGAAGTTAAAAAATAACCCATAATAATTGTACAAGCACTATATATACACATTTCAGCTAATGCTGCAACAGTTACTGGTATTGAAAATGAAATAAGACTAAAAGCTAATTCCATCTCTTGTTTTTTACTAAATTCAAAATCAGGGCTAGGTTTTCTTATATATTTTCCCATATGCTTCTTAAAAATAATATAAGCAGATAAAGCAGATAATGCAAATCCTAAAGCACTACCTAATACTGCACCAAATGCAGATAATCCAATCATAACTAAAGCTACAGCAAATATTATCATGAATAACTGTTCAATAGCACGGGTGTATAAAATGTAATCCATCTTATAAACCCCTTGAAATGCTCCCCGATAAGCTCCAACAATAACACTAAAAGGAGTTATAAGCCCTACTGCTTGTAAAGGTAATAAAACTTCAGGTTTACCAAAAAAGTCAGCTAACCAAGGAGCTACAATGAAAACCATCAGTAATCCCATAACAATACCTAAAAATGCCATGATTTTCAATGCAGTATAAACTGTTTGATTAGCTAAATCTTTTTTATCTAATGCATTATATTCTGAAACATATTTAGCAATTGCAGGGGGTAGTCCTCCAGCAGCTAAAATTTGAAAAATTCCTTGGAATGGTAATGTTAAACCAAGTATACCATAAGCAGATGGCCCTAAAAGACTTGCCATTAAAAAACGGTAAACATAACCTCCGACACGAAAGATTATATTTCCTATGAAAATTATTATACTACCTTTAGCTAATTTAGAAGCCATTAATTCACCTAAAAAGAAATTTATAATTTAAAAAATAATTTAAAAAAATATTATATAACTTTATTAATTTAACTTTTTTTTTGTTAATAAACTTAATTGTTTAATACTATTTTTAAGAAATTATTTTAACTTTTTTTTAAACTGTTCATGAAATTATTTATAGTTCTATTCAAAGTTTCAAAACCATATTTGTCTTTTTTAATTTCTTCTAAGGAATCCTTTGACCAAAATGAAGCACCTAAATTAGCTCCAAATGATCCTCCTCCAACTATATTTATATTATGAATTATATAAAAGGTATTTATTTCTTGGATAGCTAATTCCTGGCCACCTACCCTATCTCCACCTACCGCTATACTCATTCCAGTTTTTCCACTTAAAATTTTTAAATCTTTAGCTTCTAAAGCCCGACATCTTTCCATAATCATTTTAATTTGTGAACTTATTCCTCCACAATGAATAGGAGTAGCTATTATAAACCCTTCTGCTTCTTCGATTAAAGGATATAATTCTTGCATGTCATCTTCAATAATACATTTTTTATTTTTTAAACAGTAATCGCAATGTTGACATGGATGAATATCTTTACCTCTAACTTCAAAATCTATTGTTTTAAAAGAATTATTTTTTAATTTACTTAAAGCAATGTTTAATACATAATTTGTAGTTTGGTCTCGTGGACTCCCACATATTCCTAAAATCATAATTAATTCTATTTATCTTAAATTTATTATATTTTTTGAAAAATTTTTAATATATGAAAAAACAAAATAATTATAATAAATTTTTCTTTTAGAGGTTTAGTAATGGATTATGCCAAAGGTAAAGTGAAAAAATATTCAAGAGAGTATACAAGAACTCTTAAAGATGGTGAGAAAAAGAAATATAAAACCGAGCAGGTTCAAATCACAATACCTAAACAACAAAATATTTTCAATGATGATGAAGAAGTTGTTATCTTACATGATTCTGATAAAAATAAATTAGAATCACAAGATGATGTAGCTGTAGCTTTATCTTTTCACAATCACATCTTAAAAGAAGAAACAAAAAAATTAAATGAGGATATAAAAATTAAGGATTCTATTATTGATAATCTTAATAAAAAAATAGATTATTTAAATAAAGAAATTGAAAATTTAAATTCAGAAAAAATTGAGGATGAAGATGTTGTGGATGAAATTCCTTCTGATGCTGAATTTTTAGAACTTCAAAAATCAAACATCTCTCTTTTAGAAAAAAATGATTTACTTCAATCTGAATTAGAAAATGCTAAAATCGGTGAAATATATCAGAAAGGATTAGCTAATAAATTTAGAAATTTTATTTTATATAAATCTGATTAAGAAAAATTATTCTTCTTCAAGTTGATTACTCCATCTTTTTAAACCCGGTAAACTTTGTAGTAATACTCCAGTAAACATTGTTTCATCAGCTCTAGGATTTTTGTTTAACATTTTTTTAACATTTTTTGTTATCATTTCTTCAAGTGTGATGTTTGGTTCTGTAAACTCCCCATTTTGGTAACATTCATTACAATAGTCATGATTTTTAGATCCATCTATATTAGTTCCAAACTCTTTTTCTACCATTGGTTTTCCACAAGAATTACAAAATACCATTTAAATGACCTCTTATTTTTATTGTTTAAAAATGGAAAAAATAGAAAAAATATTTAAATTTAATTATTCATTTTAAAAGAATATTTAAGTTTTAAATATTTTCGTCTTCATCTAAAGCTAATCTCATATTGTCAGGGTCTACTGGGAAGTGTTCTAAGAAATCTTCTGCAGATCTTCTTACATCTCTAGATCCAATAATATATCTTCCTGCAATAATAATATCTGCACCTTTATCAATAGCTTCTTCAACTTTATTAGGAGTTATTCCTCCAGCTACTGCTATTAATCCGTTTCCTATAAGTCTTTTAATTTCTCTAATGTTTCCCCATTCAGTCATTTCACTAGTATCTTCACCTTTTTCAGCTTTTGTTGTTTCAAGGTCAACATTTCGGTGTAAGAGCACTATATTTGGTTTAAGTTCAGGTTTTAATTGTTTTATTTTTCCAGTGAAATCATCTACATTCATCATATCTAAGATTGAATATATTCCTTGTTTTTGGGCTTCATGTATAGCTTTTTCTATAGATTCAATTGTTCCTAATCCAGATATAGCTACTGCATCTGCAGTTTCATCTGCAGCCATTTTTATTTCTACTCTTCCAACATCTAAAGTTTTTAAATCTGCTATAATGAAAGCATCTGGTCTAAGTTTTCTAATTTTACTTACTACACCAACACCAAATTTTTTAACGAGTGGTGTTCCTGCTTCAATAATGATTCTTTCTCGGTCTGGTAATTGATCGATTATTCTTTCCATAGCGTTTAGATTATCTAAATCAAGAGCAACTTGTAAATATGGAGGGTTCCATAATCTTGTTACTTTGAATCCCATTATTGGGTGGGTTCCTCTATCTTTTTCTGCTAATACTTTATTTATATTTGGGTAGCCTTTCATTGCTCTTTTAATTGCTAATTTAGTTGCACCATAATTGTATTGGTAGATTTTTCTAAAGTCTTCAGCTTTAGGATCTATGAATACACTTACCATAAGCACGATATCTTCAGTTTTATCTTTTGGTATTAATCCTTCTTCAACTGCATCTGCTACTGCTCGTCCTACAGCTGTTTGTGCAGGTCCAAAAATTTTACTTGCATCATCTAAATCTCCAACTGTAACTTTAGGAATAATTAATGTTACAGGTTTTGTTAATAAGTTTGGTCTAATAACTGTAAGTAAAGGGGTGTGACCTATAGATAATTGTGTCATACTGTTTGCAAAAGCACTTCCAACAGGACCTTCTTTTTCACCAATAACTAAATCAACATGAGCTAATTCATTTCCATCCCCAATAAGGGCTTCACCGATTCTATACATATTTAATGTCCTCCGATATTAATATAAAATACCTAAATATATTTTTTTAATGAAACTTTAAATTTTTTTAAATAGATAAAATTATAAAATTTCTATGAGTATGTTTATACTATATTAATTTATGAATTAATGTAATATATAATATTTTTCAAATAATAAATTTTTTTGAAAATAAGTTTTTTAATTTCTTTAAATATAAAAAAATAGTGTTAAAATAGCTAAAAATATATTTAGCTATTAATTTAAATTTTAAATTTTTTGATTAGTTGAATCTAATTCTATTATTTACGTAACGTTGGAGAGGTAATCTTCTATATGGTAATCCTTTATTTTTAGAATTTATTTCATTAATTAAATCATTTAAATTCATATCTACCTTTTCACCACTTTCTCTAACTGTTACTGAAAAAGTTTCTGATTCTAATTCTTTGTCTCCAATAACGAAAATATATGGAATCCATTCTTTAGAAGCATTTCTAATTTTTTTACCAATTCTATCTTCACTGTTGTCTATATCTACTCTAATATTATTTTCAGATATTTTATCAGCTAATTTATCAGCATATTCAACATGTTTATCACTAATCGGAAGTATTCTTACTTGTGTTGGAGCTAACCATGTTGGTAACATTGGAGATTTTTCATTAATTTCTTTGGCGGTTTTTTCAAGTAAACTGCAAATGACTCTTTCTATACTTCCTGTTGGACTGCAATGTAAAATAGTTGGGTGATGTTCTTGACCATCTTCTCCAAGATAATTAATGTCAAATCTTTTACCACTTTCAACATCTATTTGTACTGTTGGATTTTCAATTGGTCGACCTAAGTAATCAATTGCAGCAAAATCAATTTTACAACTCCAATAATGTTTTCTTTCTGGTAATATTTCTAAAAGCATTGGTTTTCCAGTTTTTGCTGCTGTTTTAAACATCCATTCTTTGTGTTGGTCGAAAAATTCTTTTGTTGCTCTAAATATTACTTCATAATTAACATCTAAATCGTATCCAGTTTGAATACACATTTCTGTCTGTTTCTCGAATTCCTCTAATGTAGAGTCCATATCTGCACAAAAACTATGGAAATCTGGCATTGTAAACGCTCTTAATCTCTTAAGCCCTACAACTTCTCCTCTTTTTTCGTATCTAAAACTATATGTGGAAAGTTCATATACTTTTGCAGGTAAATTTTTCCATGTTAAGAATGAGTCTCCTAATACTCTGAATGCTCCGAAACAACAAGCAAATCTTAGCATTAAATCTTTTTTAGTATTTGTTCTATATTGTCTTTCTCCAAATTTAGCAGCATGCTCTCTTATTGCAGGGTTTGATAAATCATAAAATATAGGAGTTTCAATAGGCATTGCACCTTGATCTAAAACTAAGTTGTAAACGTAATCAGATAATAAATCACGTATTAAACGTCCTTTAGGATACCATTTTAAGTTCCCTACATCGGATGCACTTTCATAATC
This sequence comes from Methanobrevibacter sp. UBA417, assembly GCF_002508845.1. Classification (NCBI taxonomy): domain Archaea; kingdom Methanobacteriati; phylum Methanobacteriota; class Methanobacteria; order Methanobacteriales; family Methanobacteriaceae; genus Methanobrevibacter; species Methanobrevibacter sp. UBA417. The sequence goes on along the minus strand of NZ_DAZC01000003.1, from coordinate 16,318 downwards.
ACACAATTCTTTTTCTCTCATTATTTTAACATGAGGAGGTTCTCCTTCATCACTTGAACCTTTACCTAATTCATATTGTGTTAATTTTTCTAAATCTTCATTTTCATAATTGAATTTATCTGTATCTATGATTTCATCATTATACATAATATAAAATTTAGATTTTGGACCTTTTTCATCCTTTTCTTCATCTTCTTCATCCTCTTCTGCAGTAATAGTTCTTGAAAGTTCAGATAAAGGATGTCCTTTGCATGAAATTTCAAATGCTTTATACCATCCGAAAGGTACTCTATTAACTTCTAATCCTTTTTCTTTAATTGCTTCTTCAGTATCTTTTAATATATTTATAGCAGTTTCAGGTGAACTTAAGGAATTAGATAAATGAGCATAAGGGTATAAAACAATATTTTCCGCTTTAACTTGGTCATTAGTTTTAATTATTTCTTTAACTAAATTTTTTACTATTCCTTTAGGATTTATTTCATCTTTTTTTTCAACTGCAGTGAAAACAACTAATGATTCATTGAATAAACCATTTTTTTGAGATTCACTTATTTCTTCGGCCATTGAGGTTTTGTTTTTAACATTATATTTTAAATAATCAGAGTGAATAATTAATACTCGCATTAAATCACCTTTTTTAGTAATAATTAATAAAAATTTAAAAATAAATCATTTTATTTATAATTTATATAATATTCTAAATTTTATAAATTATATTATATAATATTATTTTTTTAATCAAACAATAATCTATTATTTTTAGAATCATAGTTTTTGTAATAAATAATTTAAGATTATTTATTCAATTTTGATTGATAAGTATGGATTTTCTTTTTCTGCATCTTTAAAAGTAGTTATAATCGTTTTTTTAATTTTTTTGGAATATATGAGGGTTATTTCAGTTTTTTCACCTATTTCACTTAAACAATCGAATAATGCATCTAAATTTTTACCATAATATTCTGGAAAATTTAAGCTTTTTTTCATATATTCATGAGGATTGTTTTCCATGAGTTTTCCGTTAAGTATTATTTTTTTCATCATTTTCCTCAATTTTAATTTAATTTGGTGAAAGTTTTATAATGGTTATCTGTGTAATATATATCTCCATCGGGTGAATAAATTATTCTTTTAGCTCCTCTAGTTTTTGATCCATTTGTATCAATATCACATTCTATGTATTCTTTTCCTTGAGGTAATACTCGCTCACGATTTGTGAAATAATCCCCACCAATACTCTTTCCAGGGGCATAAGGTTCTAAATATCCTCCATGCCATCCAAGAGATCTTGCATCTGATTTACTTATATAATTATCTGGTAGTTTGTCGAATTTTTCAATATATGCAGCAACATCATTTTCTTGATCGTATTGTCCATTTATTTGGATAGAACTATTTGATGATATTTGATTGTTTGATGAATTTATGGTTTGAGTATAGATTATACATCCAGAAATTATTATTATTATTAAAAAAATTAGTATAATTGGCTTTATTTTTTTCAAATTTATCATCTTTAAATAATATTCATATAAATTATAATATTTTTTTATAAGTTATATTTTTTTATTAATTTGTTCATAGAACCTGTCATCATAATTTTTAGATATGTCTGGGTATTGATTCCATACACAAATTGAAGTATCAGGTATAACACTTTTCTTTTCTTTAGAAAATTTAGAATATATATGCATCATTTCTTCACCATCTCTAATTATCATTTTTACAAAGGGTATATTAGCTTTGTAAATATTTATGTATGGATTTTCTAAACTTGATATGATGTCTGTTTTTTTATTATTTACATAACAATATGGGGATGCTAAAATATTTATTTTAATGTTTTTAGACATTTTTTTTAAAATATTGTCTAATGGTTCTTTTTCATTTTCAAATAAAAAACCTATTCTCATGTTTAATGTTCTTTTTGATCGTGATATTATTTCTATTTCTTTTTTTATTATTTTTTCCTGATTTCTGATTAACCACATTGGTGCTTGGACTTGTGAAATTTGGTTTTCATATGTGTCGTTTAAATTATTTTCTGTTTCGTTTAATTCTTCGATTAATTTATCTTTTTCTTTTTTGAATATATCTTTTGGTGGGATAGCTGTATATTTTAAAGGTCTTCCTTTTTCTAAATCTAAGTAACCTTTGTTGTATAATCTTTTTAGCACGTCATAAACTTTTGATCTAGGAACTTGTGAATCTATGCTTATTTCGTGGGGAGTTCCGGTTATCATCCTATTTAAACTTTGATATACTTTAGCTTCGTACATGCTTAACCCTAGTTTTTGTAATGAATGGATGGTTTTATCTTTCAATTTTATTACCCTTATTTTAGTAAAATTTTTTTATAATATACCTTATTATACTTTTTACCCTTAATAAGTTACACTATCTTTATATGTATTATGGTTATATTATGATTTAAGCATAAAATATGTAAAAATATTTTTCATGGAGGAAAAAATTATGACAAATGAACCATTAGATATGTTTTGTTATCAATGTTCCCAAACTATGGGTGGAACTGGATGTACTATACGCGGAGCTTGTGGAAAAACACCAACTGTTGCTAGATTACAAGATAATCTTATTTTTGCATTAAAAGGTATTAGTGCCTACAATTACCATGCAAATGAGTTAGGTGCTAAAGATCAAGATGTTGATGAATTTTTAACAGAAGGATTATACACTACATTAACAAATGTGAATTTTGATGCAGGTGATTTAATAAATATGGGATTAAAAGCTGGAGAAGCTAATATAAAAGTAATGAAATTACTTAAACAAGCTCACATAGACCATTATGGTGAACCAGAACCTGCAGAAGTAAAAGTAGGAGCTCAACCAGGTCCTGGAATATTAGTTACAGGTCATGATTTAAGAGCTTTAGAAGAATTACTAAAACAAACAGAAGGAACAGGTATTAATATATATACTCATAGTGAAATGATACCAGCTCATGGATACCCGGGATTAAGAAAATATGAACACTTAAAAGGACAACTTGGAGGTCCATGGTATGATCAAAAGAAAATATTTTCAAAATATAATGTTGCAATATTAGCTACATCTAATTGTGTTTTACTACCAAAAGATGATTATAAATATAGATTCTTTACAATGGGTGTTACAAAATTGCCTGAAGTACCAGTAATAGAAAATTATGATTTCACTCCATTAATTGAAAAAGCAAAAGAATTAGGCGATTTAGAACCTGAAAAATTAACTACTTTATCAACCGGATTTGGAGTATCTACAATATTATCTTTAGCTCCAAAAATTAAAGAATTAGTTGAAGCAGGAAAAATTAAAAGATTCTTTTTAGTAGGTGGATGTGATTCACCATTCTCTAAGAATAAATATTATCGTGAATTTGTAGAAAATTTACCTGAAGACACAATAATTTTAACATTAGGTTGTGGAAAATATAGATTTAATGATTTAGAATTAGGTGATATTGAAGGAATTCCAAGATTATTAGATATGGGTCAATGTAATGATGCAATTGCAGCTGTTGACGTGGCATTAGCATTATGTGACTTATTTAATGTTGAATTAAATGATTTACCTCTCACTATTGTATTAAGTTGGATGGAACAAAAAGCTGCAGCTATTTTATGGAGTTTATTCTATTTAGGTAAAAAAGACATGTTAATAGGTCCAATTTTACCAGCATGGGCTAATGATGAAATAGTTAAAGTATTAGTTGATACATTTAATTTAACTCCAATAGGCGATCCAAAAGAAGATATAAAAAAGATCATGGGTTAAAATTTAATATTTTAAAATTAATCAGAGGAGTGAATTAAATGGAAGATTTAAAAGCAAAACCAATTAATATAGAAAACTTAATTGATTACCAAAAAGATTCTGTAGTAAGTATGGAAGTAATTAAAAAAGAGCTTGGAACAGTAACACTATTCGCATTTGATAAAGGACAAGGTTTAAGTGAACATAGTGCTCCTTTTGATGCAATGGTACAAATAATTGATGGTGAAGCAGAAATAACTATTGATGGAAAATCAAATAATGTTTCAAAAGGTCAAATGATTATAATGCCTGCTAACATACCTCATGCTTTACAAGCAGTTAATGAACCATATAAAATGATTTTAACAATGATTAAATCTAATTAAAATCTATTAAATTAATTATTTTTTTATTCTTTTTTTGATATTATCTTTTTTTTATTCTTTTTTTATAAATTATCTAAATTATATTTTTTATAAAATAATATAAATCTTATAAAATTTAAATTAATTATTATAAAAATAAATTTTAAAAATTATTTTAATTAAAGTGATTTATTATGAGAAGCGATAAAGTAAAAAAGGGTGTTCAAAGAGCACCTCATAGATCATTATTCAGAGCATGTGGTATTAATGATGAAGATTTTAAAAAACCTTTTATTGGTATAGCAAATAGTTTTACAGATGTAGTTCCTGGACATATTCATTTAAGAGATTTAGTTGAATATGTTAAGGAAGGTATACGTGCAGCTGGAGGAATACCATTTGAATTTAACACTATGGCAATATGTGATGGTATAGCTATGAATCATGAGGGAATGAAATATTCTTTACCTTCTAGAGAAATAGTCGCTGCTACAGTAGAAAGTATGGTTAAAGGACATAGTTTTGATGGACTAGTTTTAATGCCAAGTTGTGATAAAGTCGTTCCTGGAATGTTAATGGCTGCTGGAAGATTAGATATTCCTACAATAGCTTTAACTGGTGGAGCAATGGTGCCTGGAAAATTTAAAGGTAAAAATGCTGATTTAATTACTATTTATGAAGCTGTTGGTGAATTATCTTCCGGTAAAATCACCGAAGAAGAATTAGATGAACTTGAAAGAGTTGCATGTCCTGGAGCAGGAAGTTGTTCTGGATTATTTACTGCAAATTCTATGGCTTGTTTAACTGAAACTTTAGGTATGAGTCTTCCTACTTGTGGAACTACTCTTGCTTTAGACCCTAATAAAAAAGAGTTAGCTAAAGCTACTGGTAAAAGAATAGTTGAAATGGTTGAGGAAGATTTAATTCCTTCAAAAATCATGACTCAAAAAGCCTTTGAAAATGCTATTGCTTTAGATATGGCTTTAGGTGGTTCAAGTAATACTGCTCTTCATATTCCTGCAATTGCTAATGAATTTTCAGATAAAGGTGTAGATGTAACTTTGAGTTTATTTGATGAAATCAGTCAAAAAGTTCCCCATATTGCTCTTTTATCTCCTGCAGGAGAAGATACTATATTAGATCTTCATAATGCTGGAGGGGTACAAGCTGTTTTAAAAGATATTGAACCTAAAATTAATAAAGATTGTTTAACTTGTTTAGGTACAACTGTTGGTGAGAATATAAAAGATGTTGTAGTTAAAAATGAAGAAGTTATTCATCCTATGGATAATCCAGTTCATGGTGTTGGTGGTTTAGCAATTCTTAAAGGAAATATTGCTCCTAATGGATCTATTGTGAAATCTGGTGCTGTTCCTGAGGATTTAATGCATATTAAAGGTCCTGCAAAAGTTTATAATAGTGAAGAAGAAGTTGTTGAAGCAATATTTGGGCATAAAGTTAATGATGGGGATATCCTTATAATCAGATGTGAAGGCCCTATTGGTGGTCCTGGAATGAGAGAAATGCTTAATCCAACTAGTGCAATTGTAGGAATGGGACTTAATAATGTAGGTTTAATAACTGATGGAAGATTTTCTGGAGGTACAAGAGGACCTTGTATTGGTCATGTTTCACCTGAAGCAATGGATGATGGGCCTATTGGATTATTAAAAGATGGAGATATAATTGATATAGATATTAATAATAGAACTTTAAATGCTGAATTATCTGAAGAAGAATTTAAACAAAGATCTAAAGATGTTGAATTGCCTAAAAAAGAAGTTAAAGGTTGGTTAGATATCTATAGAAAAAATGTAACCTCAGCAGATAAAGGAGCTATAATGAGATAATTTATTATAATTATATTTTTAATTTTTTTTTAAATCCTTAATTTAATATATTATAATAAATATAACAAAAATATAAGGTGTTAAATTGTCGAATAAAAAAGAAATACTAGCATATGTGGTAATCATTATTATTGGATTAATGGTTGCTCAACACTTGAACGTAGTTGTTTCTGGTAGTATGGAACCTGTTTTTTATAGGGGAGATATTGTAGTAGTTCAAAAAACTGATTTACTCGGTATCCAAGAATTTGATCCAGATAGTGTCCAAGTTGGAGATATAGTTGTTTATGATGCTAGTTGGTTTTCAAGTCCTGTAATTCACAGGGTAATAAATATTACTGAAATAAATGGGACTACGTATTATGAGATAAAAGGTGATAATAATAAAGTTCCAGACCCTTACTGGGTAACGTCTGCCCGAATAAAAGAGAGGGTTGTAACTATTGGTGATCAACCTTTAATTATCCCAAAAATTGGTTATATTACGATTGCTTTAAAAGGATTATGATATTAATTCTAGAATTTTAATATAGCTAGTTAATTAAAATGAAATAATTTATAGACTATTTGTAGGGAGTTTTTTCCTCCCTTTTACACACTTTTTTTATTTTTTTATAAAAATTCAATAATTAAAATTATATTTTATATATTAATTTGGTGTATACGATGAATATTGCAGTAAAAGATGAAGCTTTTAAATCATTAAAAAATTTGCTTGATAAAAAGGGATATGATATTCCAGATAATGAAATTAAATTAGAATTCCCTCCTAATCCAGAATTAGGAGATTTAGCTACTACATTAACATTTTCATTAGCTAAAATATTAAAAAAGTCTCCAAATTTAATTGCTCAAGATTTAGTTAAGGAAATTGAATTTCCAAAAATATTTGATAAAGTAGAGGCTAAAGGACCTTATTTAAACTTTTTTATTAATTATGATATTTTTTCTAAAGAATTATTAAAATCTATTAAAAAAAATTATGGTCAACTTCCAAATAAAGATGAGAAAATTGTTTTAGAACATACTTCAGCTAATCCTAATGGCCCATTACATGTGGGACATATTAGAAATTCTATAATTGGGGATTCTTTAAGTAGAGTACTTAAAAAATCTGGTCGAGATGTCGAAACTCAATATTATGTTAATGATATGGGTAGACAAATAGCTATTATTGTATTTGGGATTACTGAATTAGGTTTAAAAATAGAAGATCAAGAAGGAGATAAAATTGATCATAAGATTGGTCAATTATATTTCAAAGCTAATCAAAAACTTAATGAAAATAAGGAATTAACTTCTAATGTTGATGATTTGATTCAAAAATACGAGAAAGGTGACGATGCCGAACTTAATAAAATTTTTGAAAATGTTGTTTCTCAATGTATTAATGGGGTTAAAGAAACATTATCTAGAATGAATATAATTCATGATGATTTTGTTTGGGAAGGTCAATTTGTACGAGATGGTACTGTTGATAAAATTACAGATGAACTATATGAAATAGGTTATGCTAGAAAAAGTGATGTTTTATACCTTGATTTAACTGAATGGGATATAGATAAAGAGTTAGTTCTTAGAAGAGCTAATGGAACTTCATTATATTCAACTAGAGATATTGCTTATCATATCCATAAATGTCAACAAGGGGATATTGTTCTTGATGTTCTTGGTGCTGATCATAAATTAGCATTTAAACAGGTTAGTCTTGCATTAGAAATTTTAGAAGTTGTTGAACCAAACAGTGATGAGCTTGAAGTTGTATTCTATGAATTTATTAATTTACCTGATGGTTCAATGTCTACAAGAAAGGGTATTTTTGTTTCTGTGGATGATTTAATTGATGAAGCTGTTTCAAGAGCTAGAAAAGAGTTAGATGAAAGACGTCCTGATTTATCTGATGAAGAGTTAAATAATATTTCTGAAGAAATTGGTATTGGAGCTATTAGATTTTATATTGCAAGATTATCTCCAGAAAAACCTATTACTTTTAAATGGGATGAAGCTTTAAGTTTTGAAAGAGGTTGTGCTTCTATTCAATATGCTCATGCTAGAGCTTGTAAATTACTTAAAAAAGCTGGTGATAAGGAACTTTCAATTGAAGATAATTGGTCACCTGATGATGTAGAGAAAGATTTAATTAGGAATTTAGCTAAGTTCCCTGAAGTTATTGAGAATTCTGCTTCTTCAAGACATGTGCATCCTATTGCTCAATATTGTCAAGATTTATCTAGTGCTTTTAATAAATTTTATAAATCTGAACAAGTATTAGGGTCTGAATTTGAAGGGGTTAGATTAAACATTGTTAAAAAATCCCAAATAACTCTTAAAAATGCTTTAGATTTATTAGGAGTACCTGCTCCTGAAATGATGTAAAAAATAGGTTTTTTAATAATTTAAATTTTTTGGTTTAAATTATTAATTTTTTTTTTTATTTATTAGATTTTATATTTTATTTTGTTGGTTTTTCACTTGCATTTTCTTCATAGTCTTTCATATAAGAATCGTTGTTTGGTTTTATTGCTGTTTTAATTACTCCACCTATTGCTTTTAAAAGGGCCATTCCATCTTGTCTGACTTGACTAATAATGTAACCGGGTCTTAAATAAAATTTTATGAAAGCCATAGTTTGTAATCTTCTTAAATCTTTCATTGAGCAATCTACTGTTTCTAATATTGGGGAGATTAAAGTATACTTAGACCAATCTTTAACTTTGATTAAATTTTTCTCGAATGCTTCTTTATAAAATCTTGTCCCTGGGTATGGGGTAGCTAAACTAAAAATTGCATAATTAGGTTTTAAGTCATGAACAAATTTTATAGTTTTATTAATACTTTCTTTAGTGTCTCCAGGCATTCCCATTGCTACAGAAGCTATTGTTCTAATATCCTTTTCTCGGGATATTTTAAATGCATGTTGTATTTTTTCTATTGTAGTACCTTTATGCATTTCATCTAATGATTGTTGATCTGCAGATTCAACACCTAAAAATATGGTTATACATCCAGATTCTTTCATTATGTCTAATAATTCTTCATCTAAATTATCAACACGTGCGGTACAACCCCACATAATGTTTAAATTTCTAGCCATTATTTCGTTACATATTTCTTTTACTTTACGTTTGTTTAGTGTGAAAGTATCATCGAGGAATGCTATTGTGTCGATGTCATAGTTGTTTTTTAAATATTCTATTTCATCTACAATATTTTTTGTACTTCTGCTTCTTATTCTTCTTCCATGCATGGCTGCTGATGAACAGAATGAGCATTGATTTGGACATCCTCTTGTTGTTATCATTGTTGTCATATGGGTTGTAACATCTAACATACGATATTTGTCCATAGGCATTAAATGTAGTGCAGGGTATGGTAATGTATCTAAATCTTGGATAACTTCTCTGTCATTGGTCACTATAGTTTTTTCACAATCATTTTTGTCTTTAAATACAAGCCCATCAATGTTTGATAAGTCAGTATTGTTTTCAAGTGCTTGTGCTAATTCTACTATAGTGTTTTCTCCTTCTCCTCGAATTACAATATCTATATTTGGGTTTTCTATAATTTCGTTGTAAGTGAAAGTAGGGTGATAACCACCGATAGCTACAATTGTGTTAGGTAATATTTTTTTCACTACTGCAGCAGTTTCTAATGCTGTTCCTATTGTTGGTGTAAGTGCAGTTAATGCAACTAAATCGGGTTTTCTTTCTAATAATTCTTGTTCTATTTCTTGGTATGTTAAATCTAATGCGGATGCATCTAAAATATCCACTGGTATGTTATTTCTTTCAAGCATTGCTGCCATGTAACCTATACCGAGAGGTGGAGCTATAACTCCAATGAATTTGTATTTAGATTTGTAATGAGGTGGATTTATAAAAGTAACATTCATTTTATCAAGTCTTTAATATTTTTTATTAAGTAAGTATTTATCATATTTTCCTTTTATAAATATTACTATAAATAATTATTTTGTTTATAATTTATGGATTAGTAATACATCGTTTTTTGCATTTTTAACTACATTTTCTGCTACGCTACCTAAGAATAATTTATCTAATCCGCTTTTTCCTGAACTTGCAATAACAATTAAGTCCACATTTTCTTCTTTAGCTACTTCTATTATAGATTTTGCAGGGGATCCTGTGACTACTTTTGTACTTATTTTTACATTTGCATTAATTTTTTCTTTCATGTTTGCTACATTTTCTTCAGCATTTTTAGAAAGAAGGGTGTTTAAATTACTTATATCGTCTTCATTTGATAATTGGAGTGTTATTATATTACTTGCAACAGATAATAGTATTAATTCTCCTTTTTCTTTGTCGATTATGTTTAATGCGGTTTCTATTTCTTTATTAGCGTTTTTTGAACCATCGGTTGGTAATAAAATTTTTTGATACATTTTTCCACCAAGTTTTTTTATTTATTTTATTCCTATTTTTTTATTATTATTATTTTATTTTATTTTTTTTATTAATTTATCGATTTTTTTCAAATAAAATTGTTTGATTAAAAATTAAAATTTAGAATAAGAATTTTTTCTAATTTATACTTATTTTTAGTTTAAAATTAGATTTTTTTTTTAAGTTATTTGTTTAGGTGAAAAAAGGGGGAATTTAAAGATTTTATTTTATTTTAAAAAATAATACATTACTGCTTTTTGGGCATGTAATCTGTTTTCAGCTTCATCTATAACAACAGATTGGGGTCCGTCTATAACATCACTTGTTACTTCTCTTCCACGAATAGCCGGTAAACAATGCATAAATATTGCATTATCATTAGCTAATTCCATGAGTTCTGAGTTGACTTGGTAATTTGCGAAGTCATGTAATCTTTTTTCTGTTTCTTCCTCATCACCCATACTAATCCAAACATCAGTGTATATAACATCTGCACCTTTTACAGCATTTTTGACATCAGAGGTTATATTAATTTCAGATCCATAATTATCCGCTATTTTCAATGATTCTTCAATAATTTCTTCATTTGGTTGGTATCCAATTGGGCAAGCAACTGTAATATCCATTCCTAAACAAGCACAAATTAAAAGTAATGAATTACAAACATTATTCCCATCACCAACATAAACAAATTTTCCATCAAAATTTCCTAAATGTTCTTTGACAGTTAACATATCTGCTAATGCTTGACAAGGATGTTCTATATCAGTTAATCCATTAATAATTGGAACAGTGGCTTCTTGTGAAAACTCAACAACATCTTTATGATTAATAGCTCTAATCATTATTCCATCTACATATCTACTAATAACTTTAGCTGTATCTGCAATAGGTTCTCCTCTACCCATTTGGATATCATTATTAGAAAGGAATAATGCTTGTCCTCCTAATTGGTACATACCAACTTCAAAAGACACTCTAGTACGTGTAGATGATTTTTGAAAAATCATAGCTAATGATTTCCCTTTTAATGGTTTATCCTCTATGTTTCCTGCTTTAAAATCAATAGCTAAATTTAAAATGTCTACAACTTCGTTTTCAATATCTTTTATTGATAATAAATTTTTCATTTAAAATTTCCCCGTTTAAAAAAATAATTTTCAAAATAAAGTTTTTAATTAATTAGTATAAATTTGTTAAAAAAATTATCATGTTTTTATAATAAGTTATACTATTTCATTTTTTTAATAATTAAAACTTTCGTTTAAAATAAAATATTTTAAAAAAAATAGGAGAGTAGGAATATCTTATTAACTTTTTATATTCCTAAAATTTGATGCATATGTTTTACTCTTTTGTTAATAAGAGTATCTGTACCTACATCTTTTCTATGATAAACATTTCCATTTATAAATTCACAAGCTTTTTCAGCTTTTTTTTCTGCTTCAGAAATTGATTCACCTTGAGCCACTACTCCTAAAGCTCTTGAACCAGATAAATAGATTCCATCATCTTTTTGATTAACTGCTGCATAGAATACATTTGCACCGATTTCATGAATTTTTTCTTCATTAATATCTATCTTAGTATTATTATATTTTGTATTTGGGTACCCATCTGGAACAATATATTTACAAACACTAGCTTTATCTTCAAATTCAACTTTATTTAAATTATTATTAATAATGTCTTTACATACATCTATCATTTTAGTTTTTAATAATGGAAGAACATTCATAGCTTCGGGATCTCCGAATCTAGCGTTATACTCTATTAATCTAGGTCCATCGGCACATAACATGAATTGCCCATATAAAATTCCTTTATATGGTTCTGTTTCTTTAGCAATTGCTTCAATGGTTTGTTGCATAATGTTTACTGCAATATCATAATTTTCTTTTGATAAAAATGGTAGTAATCCTCCTTTATCAGAATATGAACCCATACCTCCAGTAATATCTCCTTTATCTCCTTCAAGAGCTTGAGGATGATCTTGTGCAGCAGGCATTGGTGCTAGGTGTTTTCCATCACAAAATGCTTGTATTGTAAACTCTTCACCAATTAATCTTTCTTCAATAATAACTTGAGCAAATCCGCCCATTGCATTGTCCATAACTTCCTTTGCATAAGCTTTTGCTTCATCATTATTTTTTAAATGTTCACCTACAATTTTTACTCCTTTACCTCCAGTTAATCCTACTGGTTTAACTACGGCATCTTTATCAAAACTGTCTAAAAACTTACTAATATCTTCATAGTTGTCGAATACTTTATAAGTTAATGAACCAGGAATTTCATATTTTTCAAATAAATTTCGCATGAATGATTTATCAGTTTCAATTCTTGCAGCTTCTTTTTTAGGACCTACACATTTAATTCCATTTTTTTCAAGTTCATTTACAATTCCTTTCCCTAATGGACTTTCTGGTCCGATAACAGCTATTTCTATTCCGTTTTCGCTAGCATATTTAGCTACTTTTTCTATTTCTTCTTCAGAACCTTGTTTAAAATTTGCAATTTTTGAAATTCCAGGATTTATTTTTCCTGTATATGCATATAATTCAACATCATTTTTCAATGCATTACAAATGGCGTGTTCTCTTGCTCCAGTTCCGACAACTAAGACCTTCATCTTCTTTTAATCTCCATTATTTTTTTTCGTATTATGTATATAAATTTAAATAAATTATATTTCTTTTTATGTATTTTTTTAATTAAAAAACTTTTTTATAATATATTTATATTAATATTGAAATACAATATTAACATATTATAATTAATTTTATATTAATAATTTATAATAAGAGAAAGTTAAGTAGGTGCTATAAAATTGAAAGGCGGAGAAGCCATAATAAAATCTTTGAAGGAACAAGGAGTAGATACCATTTTTGGGTATCCTGGTGGTCAAACTATACCATTTTATGATATGTTATATGATTCTGATTTAAAACATATTTTAGTTAGACATGAACAAGGTGCTGTTCATGCTGCAGAAGGTTATGCTAGAGCTTCAGGGAAAGTTGGAGTTTGTGTTGCTACTTCTGGACCTGGGGCTACTAATTTAGTTACTGGAATTGCTGATGCGTTTATGGATTCAACTCCACTTATTGCTATTACTGGTCAAGTTCCAGTTCATTTAATTGGTAATGATGCTTTTCAGGAGGCTGATATTGTTGGTATTACAATGCCTGTAACTAAACATAGTTATCAAGCTAAATCTGCTAATGAAATACCTTCTATTATTAAATCTAGTTTTGAAATTGCTAGTACTGGTAGACCTGGACCAATTTTAATTGATGTTCCTAAGAATGTTCAAGAAGGTGAAATTACTGAATATGTTGATGATTTGATTTCAACTCCAGGTTATAATCCAACAATTAAGGGTAATATCAAACAAGTTAAAAAGGCTGCAGAATTAATTAAAATGTCTAAAAAACCTATGATTTTAGCAGGTGGTGGGGTAATAATTTCTGGAGCTTCTCATGAGCTTGATATTTTATCTAATTTAATTAATGCGCCTGTTATGACTACTTTAATGGGTAAAAGTGCTATTCCTGAGGATCAAGATAATTGTCTTGGAATGTTAGGTATGCATGGTAGAGAAGTATCTAATTTGTCTGTTAATAAAAGTGATCTTTTAATTGCAGTTGGGTGTAGATTTTCTGATAGGACCACTGGAAAATTAGATGAATTTATACCTAATACTAAAGTTATTCATATAGATATTGATCCTGCTGAAATAGGTAAAAATGTTGATGTTGATGTTCCAATTGTTGGTGATGCTAAAAATATTTTAGGTTCTATTGTAGATGAATTATCTGGATTTAAATCTAATAATGATTCTATGAATTGGTTTAATAATATATTAGAATGTAAAAATTCTTTCATTCCTAGAGTATCTTATAATAGTACTCCTTTAATGCCTCAAGAAATTTTTAAAGAGATTAATGCTTCTGTTACACCAGATACTATACTTACTGCTGATGTTGGTTTAAATCAAATGTGGGCTGCACATTTTTATGATTCAACTAAACCTAGAACATTTATTACTTCTGGTGGTTTGGGGACTATGGGTTTCGGTTTTCCTGCTGCTATTGGTGCTAAAGTTGCAATGCCAGATAATCCTGTACTTTCCATTGTTGGTGATGGGGGATTTTTAATGGTTAATCAGGAATTAGCTACTATTAAAGAGTATGATATTCCAGTTATAGTTGCAATACTAAATAATCGTAAATTGGGAATGGTTTATCAATGGCAAAATCTTTTGTATGATCAACGTTTATCTGAAACTGATATGGGTAATACTCCTGACTTTGTTAAGTTAGCAGAAAGTTATGGTGTTGCTGGTCAAAGAATAACTGATACTGAAGAAACAGGTAAAGCTGTAAGTAAAGCAATTAAAGATAATGAATCTATTGTTTTAGATATTGTTATTAAAAAAGATGAATTTTTACCAATGGTTCCTCCTGGTGCTGCTGTTGATGATATTCTTGGTGAATTTAAGCATGAATGTGATGTTTGTAATAATGGTGGTGATTAAATGAATGATTATGATGATAGTAATCAATTTCATATAATTAGTACATTAGTTGAAGATAAACCGGGTGTTTTACAAAAAGTTTCAAGTTTATTTACAAGAAGAGGTTTCAATATTGAAAGTATCACTGTAGGTCGTTCTGAAGTTCCTAATCTTTCTCGTATGGTTATAATTGTTAAAGGGGATTATAAAGTTTTGGAACAAGTAATTAAACAATTAAATAAACTTGTTGATGTTGTAAAAGTTAAAGATTTAGAACATAATCATTCTGTTTCTAGAGAATTATGTTTGATTAAAGTTAAATCTGAGGATGAAAAATCTAAATTAGAAATTATGCAGTATGTAAATATTTTCAGAGCTAAAGTTATTGATATTTGTGATAATAGTTTAATTATAGAAGTAACTGGTGATGTTGGTAAAATTAATGCTTTAATTAATTTACTTAAATCTCATGGTATTAAAAAGATTGCTAGAACTGGTTCTACTGCTATGGCTCGTGGAAATTATTAATTAATTTTTATATTTCATTAATTAAATTTTTGAGGTATATAATATGATAATTGATAAAGTATTAGAAAATAATCAAAATTTTGTAGAAAATTTTGAAGGTGAAGAATTAGGTCATTTGCCTAAAATGAATCTATGTATTGTAACTTGTATGGATACTCGTCTAACTAATTTTTTAGAACCTGCTTTAGGTATTGATAGAGAGGATGCAAAAATTATTAGAAATGCAGGTAATACTATTGTTGGTGAAGATGTTATAAGATCTGTTGCAGCAGCTGTTTACTCTTTAGGTTGTGAAGAAGTTATGGTTATTGGACATACTAATTGTGGTATGAAAAATGCTAATGTGGATAAGATTAAATCTTCAATGATTGAAAAAGGTGTACCTGAAGAAGAAATCAATAAAGTTGATTTAAGTAAATGGATTGGGTCTATTGAAGATGAAGAAATCAATGTTATTGAAACAGTGAAAAAAATTAAAGAACATCCTTTAATTGCTGATGGAATTATTGTTCATGGTTTAATAGTTGATATTGTAACTGGTGAATTAAAAGTTTTAGTTAAAGGTTAAATTTAATTTTTTTACTTTTTTTATTTTTTTAAATCTATTCAATTTTTAATTGACTTTTGAACTTTTGGCTCTGTCAAAAACTTAGTTGATTTTATTTTTTGAAATATTTTGACTCATAATTTTTTTAAGCTTTTTTATGGCTTTAATTATGATTTAGAAATAGTAAATTTAATATATTAAGTGGAGCTAATATATTTATATGACTAATAAAAAAATAAAAGTTCCATGTTATACTATGGAGCCTATACAATTTAAACTTTACTATTTTTGTGAAGAGTTTTCTGGTTTTAGTTCTGGTGTGTCTAAAAAGTTAGTTGGGT